>CALUHX010000075.1 GCA_944320555.1 uncultured Butyricimonas sp.
CACTTCAACCAAAACCCTTGTAACTCAATTCTATCACTATATCTTTCCGCATTTCACTTTTTTGTAGTAACTTTGCGTCAGTAATAACCATAAACGAGAACGCCATGACGATTATTGCCAATCCGGTTTACGACACGGTCTTCAAGTTCCTCATGGAAGATGAAAAGACGAATAAAAATCAACTCGACTATGTTAATATATTGCATAACCTATGTGTTGAGGAGGAAATACTCACTGCGTTGGAAAACCGGAACACGGAAATCAAGGAAAAAGAGCAACTAATCGAACAAAAAGACCAAGTAATCAAGGCAAGAAAACTGTTGCTGGTCTCCATGTTACGCAAGCAGGGGCGTTCCAACGAGGAAATCGCCATCTTGTTACACTTGACGGAGGAGGAGGTCGACAAGCTGTTGGGGACGGAGGAATGAGCCGCCGGAGGGCCATGCCCGGCAGGCTTGTTATTAGTAAAGAATGGTTTTCGGGTTATAAAAGGGTTAGGCGGGAAAGGAATTGCGAACGGTAGTTTGAGCCGATGGGGAATTCCTTGTCAATGAAGTAGACGGTGTTGCCCACGAACTTGGTGACGTCAGGCAGGCTAATGATATAGCTGCGGTGGATGCGGACGAAGAGGCGTTCCGGCAGAAGACGCTCAAAGTCGTGCAACCGCTTGACCACGGTAAGCGGTGTCGCCCGGCCTCGCAGGTAGATGTCGCAATAACAACCCGACGCTTCCACGTAGAGGATGTCGGCATACTTGATTTTATGATAATAGTCCTGATAACGGACAAACAGGCCGTCACGCTCGTGACGTGCCTCCGGCGTGGAGGTCGCTCCACTTTTTTCGATATTTATTGTCATATTGAAATTTAAATTTTATGTCTGACGGGCGAGCCTCTCCGGCGGGTATAAAGCATAAGAGCACAAAAAAGGCTGGCGGCTTGATTTTTTACCACCAGCCTGTACGTACCAAATATGGATGACAACTTTATCGTGCTTCCGTCACGTTCGTTCCCTCATTTCACAATAATGGTGAAGCAATCGTCCACGTCTTTTGAATACCCCTCGTTCCGGAAATTCAGGGAAATCACGTAACGGCCGACTGGGATCGTGTGTTGAACGGGCACCTCGAAAGTTCCATCCCCGTACACCTTAATATGCTCCAATGCTTCGGTCACGCTTCCTCCACTTTCTTCTCGAATACTCTTGATAGTCACGAATATTTGTGGTGTTCCTTGAACTCCCTCTATGGGATTACTTATCCAAGGTACATCCCATTTAACCCGTTCACGATCTTCTCCTTCTCCAATATAAGCTTCCAATCCAAACATTTGTGCAACATCTCTAAAAGAAAAACCAAATTGATAATACATTTCTAAAGTTGCCCCCACGCTGATAGCCATCTCTTCCACAGCAGGATTCATTACACCAGCAGTTGTATCCAGTGAATTCACTCCCTTCACCACCATCGTGTCTGGATTATAGCTAGCATCCTCCGTCTGCAAGTAACCGATAGGAATATCCTGGCAACCTGTACCCCAGTAGACCAACAAGAGCAATACCCCGATTATATATAATTTATTCATCGTCATTTATTTTTAAGGTTTTACTTAAATTCTTCCCAGCACGTAATTGTAATTCAGCGCGTGTACCACCCCGTTTAACGGTTGAATATCGGGAGAGGCCAAGGGAACCATCTGCATGGCATCGAAGGAATAGAGGTAGAGTGTCTCTGGCCCCACATCAGGAACACCATTGTAAGCTGATTTATCCCGGTAAGCCCGTACCTTGTTCCCGCTCTCGCAGGTAAAATCCGTGCCGCCCGTCTGCTCCCTGGCAAAAATATCATAACTCGGGTCCCGGTAAGCGATGTCCGCTTTCAGGTATTTCCCTTTCACCACGTGACGCATCACCATCTCCCGGCACCAATCCGGGTCTAGGGCTTGAACCAGCCGTTCCGGGTGATTCTTTTCCTCGTCAGTCAAGGGACGCTGGTTACCCGAGTCTTTCCCGGAAGTTTCGTCCCAAACGTGTCGTAGTATTGAGAAAGAGGGTGGGGCAAAGAAGGTAATTTCAGGATAATTCTCATCCTTTCCCTCAAACAGCGGGGTTAATCCCGCCCGCTCAATTAAAACTACCGTCAACCCCCAGTTGGCCGTGTCGGATCGCAAGTAATCCATGATACTGCAATCGTGGTAAGGGGAACTGATTCCAGAATCCCACCAGTTCTGTTTCGTGTCGCAACTTGCCAAACTCAGGCAGATCGTTGCCACTATAATAATATTTCGTATTAATTTATTCATACTCTAATCATTTTATTTCTGTTTCCAGTTATTGTCGTTTTAGCCAGTAAGTATTTTGTCGCATTAATGGATTATTTCTAAATAATGTTTCTTCCAAGGCATTAAAAAACACGCCATCCACGATATCCTGTTCAGACACATCTCGGAAATTACCATAAAGTTCCGTTTTATAATAGCCGTTACGCAAGACATCGAACCAACGTTGCCCCTCCATCAGCAATTCCTTTTCCCGTTCCTTGAAAATGGCATAACGTAAATCCCCGTTATACTCGCTCCCGGAATAACGCTTGGCTCCCGCCCTATCTCGAATTTTATTCAAGTCATCGATAGCTCCTTGTTGATTACCTAGTCTTGCCCGGCATTCCGCCCGTAACAGGTAAATATCCGCCAGGCGAAACCAGATTTTATTACCGTCAAAATTGATAAATCTACCGGCATTCCATCCTTCCGTCCCCACCCGGGCATAACGCCATTTATAAGGATAAGCGTACCCCCCAGTGATGGCTTCGTGCATTTGTTCCATCTCCTCGAAGTTGTAAAACCAGGCATCCCTCCGGGCGTCATGTTGGATTTCCCCGCTTACCTCGTATTCCTCGAACATCTCCCGAACAGTCGCATTCAATATCCGATAAGTCGTATTTTTTACATCTCCCGGTTGTTTCCCCGTGATAGCCGGGTAAGACTCGTACGAAGTACCTAAACAAATGACATTATATTGTCCATAAACATCCTCTAATTCTCCCCAGTATCCCCGGAAAATACTCTCGAAAACACATTCCATTCCCCCGTCCACGAGAGTATTCTCGCAAACCTCATCGGGAGTGGCTTCCAAGTCGTAAATGTCCGGGCGACTGATTATCGCCGTGCAGGCGGAATCGGCTGCCCACCACAAGACTTGCTCGTCGTAATCCCGGTCATCGGGCTGCGCCATGTACTTGCATCCCGCCTTCCAGGCGCAAAGGTGTGCCAACACGGCGTTCGCCGCCCCCTTGCAGGGCCGGGCTCGATGGGGTACCGCGTTCCCGTCCGCATCCCGTAGCTCGTCCCATTCCGGCAGCAAACGTACCGCCTCTCGGGCCTGGGCGATAGCGTAATCCGCCACGAGGGGCCAGGATGTTTTCCCGATAGGTTCCGTCTCCACCTCGTCCCGAATCAGCACGCAATCCCCCCAGCGGCGAATCAAGTCCAGATAAGTGAAAGCCTTGAAGAAAGCGATACAACCCCGGTAAAAGTCCCGTCTTTCAGGGGACATGTCCACCTTGTCCAGGAAAGGCAAGGGCACGTTTGCCGCCGCAATCACGTCATAATTCCATTTCCATTGTCCGACATAAGCTAACGGTTCATTCTCATTCAATAAATCATAAGAGTATGAAAAGCGATAATCCGAGTATTCCCCGTAGGTTTGTGGTTTCCAAGAAGCACTCGTCATGTTAACCCGCAGGCTTTGTTCCATGCCAAGCAAGGCCGCCTCGACATCACGTTCCGTCTCGAAGGCATTCCCGAAGGTGACGGAATTTTCCGGTTTCAACTCAATCCATTCCTCGCACCCGCTTAACATCCTGGTAAGAACGAGTAATAATATGATATACAATCGTGTTTTCATCGTTTAAAATTTTAAAGTTAAACCCAAGGTCCATTTCCGTGCCATGGGATAAGCCATTCCTCCATCGATCCCCGTACGAATATCTACCACTTCCGGGTCCAAGCCGGAATAATTCGTCCAGGTGAACAGGTTCTCTCCACTCACGAAGAAGCGTAATTCGCCTAGTCCACATCGTTGTATCCAACTTTTAGGCAAGGTATACCCAATGGACAAGGTTTTTAATTTCAACCAGTTTACCCGTTCTAACTGATGAGAAGATTTATATCCATCCCATAAATACGTTCCTGCATTATATTGCCATTTTGGGAAATCAGCCTCATCCCCGGGTCGTTTCCAAAATGAAACTTTCCTTAAATCTATCGTTACCGTAGGATAATTTACGGCATCAGATAACGAGCGAGTTAGACCTGCATTTATCATGTGCCGAGCGAGTTGAAAACTCATGGAAAGGTTCACGTCGAAATTCTTCCATCGGAACTCGCTTATAATTCCCCCGGATAATTCCGGCAAGGCACTACCGCAATAAATCTGGTCATCAGAAGCAATTTTCCTATCCCCATTCACGTCAATAAAACGATAATCTCCAGGCTTGTAAAAATAATATTCCCTTTCTTCTGCTGATAGAGGGATTTCAACTCCTTGCTGGTTATAATAAACAGGAACTTCTTCTTGGAAATCCACAAAACCATCCGTCTGTAAGGCGTAAATCCCGTTCAAGGGTTTTCCAATAATCCGAACTCTATCCAAATCTTTACCCGTGTAGGATTTCTCGAAACGATTCCAGTTTCGAGCCCCGTTTACTGAAACCTTCCAATATAGGTCCTGTTCCCGGAATATCTCGTATTTCACCATCAACTCCAATCCCTCGTTGGATATTGCCGCAGCATTCTGCCATTGCATAGAATAACCAGTATTGTATCCTTGACTGGGTAAACGAACTTTATCCAAAAGTTTATCAGTATATCGATAATAATAATCAAGTGTTATTCCCAGCCGATGATTGAATAAATCCAGATCCAAGCCAAAATCATATTGGTCCGTCTCCTCCCAGGAAAGTCGGTCGTTATATAAACCATCTCCCCATTTCGGCTCAATATAACTTTCACCTAGATAAGAGGAAGTTCCCACGTTCATGATTCCCAAGGCCAAATAATTCTGCGAGAAGTGCATCCCGGAACGCCCCCAGCTGGCCCGGAACTTCCCGAAAGAGAGCCACCCTACATTCTCCTTTACCCAGGGTTCCTCGGAAAAACTCCAGGCCGCTGCCACGGAGGGGAAAGTTCCCCAGCGATTCTTTTCCCCGAAGGTGGAACTCCCGTCCCGACGGATACTGAGCGAGAGCAAGTATTTGTCCCGGTAACCGTACTCCAGCCGAGCAAACCAAGATAACAGGGATTTCTCCTGCATGTCGGACTGGTAATTTTTCAACGCCTGTACTTCCTCGTAATCTCCCCAACCTACAGTTTCCAGATCCGGCATTCCTGATGGCGCATAGTAAATCTTGTCGCTTGGGGATTTCTGGGCGTAGCCCCCGTTATACTCTTCCTGGTCGTACTGGTAGGAGAAACCACCCAACAATTCCAGCGAGTGGGATTCCCTAAACACTCGCTTATAAGTCAACAGGTTCTCGTTTAACACCATGAGGTTGATCCCCGTTTCCCCGAGGGACATGGAATTGCCCTTATCCGACAAGTAGGAGGGCGAGAAGTAATTCCGACGGGCGATGGCGTAATCCGCAGCCAGAGAAGTGGAGAAATTCAATCCCTCGATAATCTCGTACCCCAACCGGAAATTACTCCGCAGGCGGATGGAACGGTTCGCCTCCCGGGTTCCCTGGTAAGTTTTTAACACTTCTTCCCAGACCACGGAATTCTCACCCGGTAACAACGAGGACAGCTGATAGGGATCCCCCGGGATAGTTTCTACTGGCACAAGAACTCCACTTAATCGCAAAGAATTATCCATGCTGGAAGAGGCTCGTTTCTTTTGCACGAGAGAAGCATTAAAGCGTAAGTCTACGTTTAACCGGGGAACGGGTATAACCGTCATGTTGGAATTCAAGTCAAACCGCTTGAAACCCGTGCCCTTGAAAACTCCCGTCTCGTCGTAATACCCCAGGCCAATACCGTAGGTCACCCGGTCGTTTCCCCCGTAGGTCTGGATGTTGGCATTGGTGATTTTCCCCGTCTCGAAATAAATTGGGAAAAAATTAGTCGAGTTGTTATAAAATGTATTCAAGCTATCCTGGTACATGCTTCCGTTACCCGTACCCGCCATATTTTTATCCGGTATCCAAAAACCGTTATAGCTACTATTCGAGTGCTCGTACTGTTCGGCCAAACTCTGGGGATATTTATAACTGTTTGTTTCCTCGTCTAAATAAGCCCTATACATATTTTCTGAGCTTTTTAACCGCAACAACCGTTCTGCCCGGCCCGTGGTCAGGTCCGGGTGACGAGGCAAAATACTCCAGGACTGGGAAACATTTACCGAGAAGGTGGCATCCTGGTTCTTACGTCCCTTTTTCGTGGTCACGATAATCACCCCGTTAGCCGCCCGGGAGCCGTAAATGGAAGCCGCTGAAGCATCTTTCAATATTTGAATAGATTCAATCATGTCCGGGTTCAGGTCGGAAAGCAGGTTGGTTCCCGTTACCGGCGAGGTAAAGGAATTCAAGGGTACCCCGTCCACCACCCAGAGCGGATTGGAAAAACGACGGCCAGCTTCCACGTCAAGCGAGTTATACCCTCGGATGGTGATGGCCACGTCGCCTCCACCCGGCGCCCCGGAAAGATTAGTGATATCCATACCCGCCACACGCCCTTGGAGAAGGTTGGCTATATTCCCGGAAGGAATTCCTTTGATTTCATCGGCCTTTACCACGGAGATGGAGCCAGTAGCCTTTCTTCTCGTCGTTTCCCCATAAGCCACCACTATAGCCTCGTCCAACTCCTCCACGTTCTCTTCCATATAAATGCGCAGCGTGTCGCTCTTCTCTGTGAACTCGACTTCCTTATCCTTGTACCCCACGAACGAGAACTTCAACTTGCCTTTCTGCAGCGGCAGGTCGATGGAGAACCACCCCTTGCTCGTCGTGGCCGTTCCCACCGAGGTGCCCACCACCTGCACCGTCACGCCCGGCAGTGGTTGCCGCTTCTCGTCGTAAACAATACCTTTCACCGTGACCGATTCCGATTTCTCCTCCCGCTTTTTGACCACCACGTGACGGTCGATGAACTCATACGTGAACGCCGTTCCCTTCAGACACTCGTCCAAGATGGCGGCCAGCGTGGCGTTCTTAAAATCGTGGGTCACCCGTTTCGCCTCCTGCCGCAGGTCGGCACTGTTGTAAGTGAACACGTAATCGCTGTTTTTCGACAGGTAGTCGAAGACTTCCTCCAAAGTGTTCGCCTTGAAAGACACGGTAAACGTTTGCCCCTGCTGCGCCATCGCGCATGGAGCCATGAACAGGAGCAGGACGAGACAGGCCAATCGCCAGCCGATGCCCCTGCGCCGCAAATTTTCCCTCCCGAGGGGAGGATGTTTACATTCTTTTTCCATACTTTTGTAATAACGTTAATAAAACAATCTATCCGTAGACGGGAAGTGGATCCAAGACTTCCTGTCTATTTTCTTTTTATGAGATACATGTCGTCGCTGACGCGCTCGCAACGGAAATCGCCCACCTCCTCCAGGATGCGAATCACGGAGTCCACCCGGTCGTAACGCCGAATCATGGTGGTGTAGGTCAGTCGCGACAATTCGTTGTCGCTGAACAGGAACGACACCCGGTACCACGAGGAGAGCGTGGTCACGATTTCCCGCAGGGAGCAGTCCTTGAAGGCGAAAAGGCCATCGCGCCAAGCCGTGTAGTAGCGGGTGTCCACCTCCCTCACCCGCCACGCGCCCGAGGCGGAAAGCGACGCCTGCTGGCCGGGGGAGAGGGTAATCTCGTTGCGCAGGCTGTCGGCAAGACGCACCCGCCCCTCGACCAGCGTGGCCACGCATTCCTCCGCCGAGGGAGCCAGGACGTTGAAGCTCGTGCCCAAGACCTCGACCCTCGCCGAGGGGGTGCGCACGACGAAAGGCCGGGCGGCATCCTTCGCCACCTCGAAATAAGCCTCGCCACGGAGCGTCACCTCCCGGCTGCCGGCGGCGAAAGCGGAGGGATATTCCAACTCGCTGTTGGCGTTGAGCCAGACGCGCGTGCCGTCGCAAAGCGTGACTTCTATCGTGCCGCAGGCGGAAGTGGCCAACACGTTGCGCTCCACTTCCGGCAGCGTCTCCCGCTCCACGGAATCCTCCTCCCGCGTCCGCTCCTTGGGGAGAATCAGCGTCCGCACGGAGTCCTCCAGGTAAAGCACCTCGCCCGAGGCCTTCCGCAAGGTGACGGGAGCGTCCTTCCGAATCACTTCCCGCCGCGCCAGTTCCACGGGAGACTCCTCCTCCCGTCCGTCCACCAGCCATGCGACGGCAAGGCCGACCAGCAGACATGCCGCAGCCGCAGACAACCAGCGCAACCGCCTCCGGCGGCGGAAGGCGGCCACCTGCCGGGAGAGTTTCTCCCACGAGGGTTCCGTGTCCGCAAGGCGCATCTCCCGCAACCCCTCGAACAGGCGGTCGGAGTTCTTCAGGTCCATGTAAAACTTCTGGTTGTCGGGATTTTGCAGCCACGCCTCCAGGATGTCGGCCTCGTTCCCTTTCAGATTATCCGCCAATGATTTGTAAATCAACTCGCTTATCAATATGTCATACTTTTCTCGTTCCATATTCTCCCTCCCTGTTAAAACAACATTAGCAATATGATAAACCAAACGACGCACCGCACGTCCGACAGCCGCTCGCGCAGGGCGCGATAGACCTGTTTCTTGTAGGTCTTGAGGGTGTTGACGTTCAGGTGCAGCATCCGGGAAATCTCGTCGTAGGAGTTGCCGTCCAGGCGCAGCAGCATGATGTCGCGCTGCACGTCCGGCAAGCGGCGGATTTCCTCCAGCACGCGGGCCTTCAGCTCGCTCTCGATGAGCCAGTGGTCGGCCCGGGAATCGTCCTCGATGTCCTCGCCCGGTTCCTCGGCCCGCAACTCCCGCTCATGGTCGCGCAGGTAATTCAGGCATTTGTTCTTCACGCAATGATAGAGGTAGGACTTAAGGGCCTCGTCGCCCGCCAGGACGGGCTGCTTCTGCCACACATACAGGAAAGCCTCCTGCGCCATGTCGGCGGCCAGCATGCCGTCGCCCAAAAAACGGGCGGCGAACTCCCGGACACGGGGAAAGTATTGGTCGAACACCCGTTTCAACGTCCTCTCGTTTCTCAAGTCTATCCGCCCGGAGGCGGTGTTTTCCTCTGTCGCGCTCATCACTTTCGTTTTAAAGTTCATCCATAAGGCACGAAAAAAGCCCCCAAGGGGTGAGCTTTCCGCCACTTTTTTTTGAAAAAAAATCCACTATCGACATAACATTGTGATGATGAGCACATTCACCAATCACCCTTCGCCACCATCGGCAACAACAACCGCTCCACATATTCCTTCTTGTCCTCCACCGCCATCTTGTTTCTCCCTTTCCGCACAAACTCTTCCGCCAATTCACCGCCCCTCCGCACCAAACGAGTCCGCCTCTTACCGTCCACGACCGCCTCAACCCGGAAATCATGGCGCCGGGTCTCCACAATGGCGACATCCGACACCCAAAAACCGTCCGCCGACCGATACGGCTCCACAACCGTCGGTCGATAATGGCACATGCTTTCCGCTTTCAATGGCGACACCAAACAGGAGAGGCGTTCCTCTATCCTGTCTTTCCAATAGTCATCCACGCCCGCACGGGACGCATGCCGATAAAAATGACAAATCGCCCCTTCCACCCTCTCCACAACGCGCGCACCGTTCTTGACTCCATTCAACCGGGCAAAACGAAGCAAATCGTCTTCCGTTATATGGTCCACCTTCCCCAAGATGCTCATGGAATGGACGTTCTCATACGACGCTCCATCCAAATCAATCGAAAAGGTCAAATCATAAGCGGGCGCAATATGCCAAACCCCGTCACGCCCCATCAAAAAAGAAAAATTCTTACTATGATCGTCCACATTTCCCCCCATGACATTAAACACCATCCGCCCATACAGTTCCATTTGCTCGTCGGCTCCGATTCCCAATTCCCGGCAGACCTCAAAAAGTTCCTCGTAACTCGTCGGCTCCGGATTCATCGCCGCAAGCGTCTGCACATGCAATTTTTCCCCGTTCTTCCGGTCGAACCGTTCCGTCAAAAAATGACTCTTGCCTTCCACTTGAATCAGTCTCGAAGGCATTATCGTGATTCCGGCCTCCCGGGCCATATCGTAATACGCCATTTCCACCTGCGTAAAGGGGAAGTCGTCGCTTTCCGCGAATTTCAAGATATAGTACGTGTACCCGTCAGGCAAAGGCACCTGTCCGGAACGGATGTCGCGGGTCTGCTCGTTTATCGCGACGACCGCTTTGGGATGCTTTCCCCCGGCAGAAGTCCCCACCTCATACAAATGCCGCAAGCGAAACGTCTCGTCATCCCGCACCGACAAGCGTTCTTTGTCCTCAAGAATTTCCTGTGCCAACCGGTAAAGGCTTCCAATTTGAAGCTCCGCGTCCATCGCCAAATCCGGTACCGCCGGCTCAAACTCCAACGCTCCCATCCCTCTCGTCCCGATAAACGACAATTTATCCACCGAGGTCAGCCGTCGCCTGGGAATCCCGTTTTGTTCCGCCCATCGGTCAAACAACAAATTTCCCCACCTGTCCGGCAACGAGTCGGCCAAAAACGGAGGCAAGCCCTGATAAAGTTTCCCCTTGTCTCCCAAAACAGGCATCCCTTTGGAGGCCGCCCCTCGAACAGAAGCGGTCAAAGGGGCGATGTCCAGTCCTTTCCGGACAAAAGACCGGGCATAATTAAACACCGCCCGCTGGCTTTTATCATCCCAATACAGTTTTCCGACCTCCTCTCCCCAGAGGACAACCCGCACCACATTATTTTCCATGTTTCACCCTCCTCGCCTTTTTGTGCATTATCTGTTCCATCACATAAGCGGAAACCGGCAGCCCGGGCAACACGTCATCCATTCGCTCCAAACAATCCACCATGCGCAACATCGCCAAAAAGTTGCCCATCGTGATGTTGCAAACTTTGCCGTTCTCAAATTGGCGCAAGGTGAGCAAACTCACTCCCGCCCCCTGCGCCGCTTCCTTCTGCGTCAGCCTATGGGCCAACCGATACTCCTTAAATCGCCGCCCCAGTTCCATGACAATTTCCGGGTTCGACATCCTCGCTGTTATCTGATTCACTTCCATGTCGTAAAGGTAAACAAATTTACCTTTAAATCCAAATTCAGCACTTAACCGTCAATCTTTTTACACATAAATAGCGGGAAACGGAAGCTCACACACTTCCATTTCCCGCCATTCTCGGACCGTCCGGTCCCCTTACTCCGCCTTCTTCAACTCCAGCACCTGCTCCACGAACCGCTGGATGAACGTCACGGTCTCCTCCAGGGGAAGCAGGCCGGAATTGACGCACAGGTCGTAGGAGGAGGCCACGCCCCATTGCTTGTCGGAATAATAGTTGTAGTAATTCGGGCGGGTCTTGTCCATCTTGCGAATCATGTCGCGCGCCTCCTGCTCGGAGATGCTCTGGCGGTGCGCCACCGTCCACACTCGTTTCTCCAGGGCGGCGTGCACGAAAATGTCCACCTTCCTCTTCTTTTCCCGCAGGATATAGTCGGCGCACCGTCCGACAATCACGCACGAGCTCTTTTCCGCTATCTTGCGAATCACCTCGGACTGTATCTGAAACAATTTGTCGTTGGAAAGAAAATCGTTGTACTGGAACGAGCCGAAGGTGAAGCCCGCCGCGAAGGCCTGCAAGAGCGAGCCGGAGTTCTTCTCGTCCGCCTTCTCGAAAAATTCCTGACACAATCCGCTCTCCTTGGAGGCCAGCGTAATCAATTCCTTATCGTAAAAGGCAATCCCCAAACGGCTCGCCAACGCCTGTCCGACCTCTTTTCCCCGGCTGCCGAACTGGCGGCCCACGGTGATGACATAGTTCTCTTCCATAGTTCTTCGTTCTTTTTGTTTGTCTACAAAGGTAAAGATAATTTTTTTCCGTTCAACAGGCCGGAGGCGATATTTGACGCAACCTTCTCAATTGCGCCCGCAGCATGAACGCGGCCACCACCGCCGCCACGAAATCGGCCACCGGAATGCTCGCCCACACGCCCATCGTGCCATACAATGGAGGCAACACCAACAGACACGGTATCAAGAACAACAACTGCCGCGTCAGCGAAAGGAATATCGCCTTCCGCGCCATGCCCAACGCCTGAAAAAAGCTGGACGTGACCATCTGCACCCCCACGAGCGGGAACACCAGCAACGCCACGTGAAGCCCCTCCACCCCTATCCGCACCAAATCGGGATGCGTGGTGAAAAGGTAAATCATCTGCCGGGGAAACAACTGGCACACCAAGAACCCGAACGTGGTGACGCACAAGGCGCAACAAAGCGTGTACCTCAACACCCTCACCAACCGGTCGAACTGCCCCGCCCCGAAATTATATCCCGCAATGGGCTGCATGCCCTGGTTGAATCCCATGACAATCATGATGAAAAGGAAAGACAAGCGGTTGACAATCCCGTACGCCCCGATGGCCAGGTCGCCCCCGTAGGTCTTCAAGCTCTTGTTAATCAGAATGACCACAAAGCAGGCGCAGACATTCATCAGGAACGGCGCCAGCCCGATGGCCAGCATGGAGCCCACGATGTCCCTTCTCAACCCGAATATTCCCCGCGTGAAATGCAGGAAACTGTCGCGCCGGGAGAAATGCCGCAACTGCCAGGCCAAGGATATCACCTGCGCAAGTATCGTGGCGATGGCCGCCCCGCGGATACCCCACCCGAAACCGAAAATGAAAAGAGCGTCCAGCACACAATTCACCACCACCGCCATCAACGTGGCCGCCATCGCTTTCTGCGGATAACCGGAGGCGCGCAACACCTCGTTCAGCCCCATATAGACGTGGGTAATCACGTTGCCCGCCAAGATAATCTCCATGTAATCCCGGGCGTAGGGCAACGTCTCGGCACTCGCCCCGAAAAACAACAACACGGGGTCGAGCCAGACCAACGCGGCCGCCATGAACAACAACCCGATAATGCAATTCAGCAACACCACATTCCCCAGCACGTGCGTGGCCCCGTCATAATCCTTCTGCCCCAACTTGATGGCCACCAGCGTGGAGGCCCCCACGCCGACCAACGACCCGAAAGCCGCCGCCAAGTTCATCAACGGAAAGGTGACAGCCAATCCCGCTATCGCCAACGGCCCCACCCCGTGGCCGATGAATATGCTGTCGGCCATATTGTAAAGAGACGACGCCGTCATCGCTATAATCGCAGGGACGGCGTACCGAAGCAACAATTTGCTTATCTTCTCGGTTCCCAGACTCAATGCCGTGCTCATACGCTTGCCGATTTAACGTTTGTCCTCCCAATCCCCGCACTCCGCAATCAACCGCCGCAAAGCCTCGATGGCCTCGCCCTCCGGAACGCCGACCCTCACCATCCGGCGGCCCCGGAACAAGTTCACCTTGCCGTTTCCCGCCCCCACGTAACCGTAATCGGCGTCGCCCATCTCCCCGGGACCGTTCACCACGCATCCCATGACCGCTATCTTCAACCGCCTCAAATGGCCGAACGCCTCCTTCACCCGGGCCACCGACGACTGCAGGTCGTAGAGGGTGCGCCCGCATCCGGGGCAACTGACGAACTCCGTCTTGTAGCGACGGACTCCCGCCGCCTGCAAGATGTCGCGGCTCAAACGCAAACCGACGGCGACATCCTCCCTGTCGTCCACGGAAAGCCAGATGCCGTACCCCAACCGGTCCACGAACAATCCCCCCAACTGGGAAGCGAGACGCAGGCTCAGACTTTCCCCCCGCAAGCCTCCGGCCTCCGCCCGCAGGATCACCCGCGCGGGCAGCGCGGCGGCCGCCACGGCTTCCAACAACTGCCGGTAGGCCATGTAAACCGGACGGACGGGATTCAGCACGAGCGCCGCATTCCCGTCACGCCTCAACCGCTCCACCAACGCCGGCGTCCACTCGTCCATTCCCCGCACCTCCACCAAATGCCAGTCGCCCGTCAACGGCTCCCGCAAGCGCAGATACTCCGCCGACGGCACCAACGCCACGGCCCGCCGATTGTACACGTGCGCCAAGTCCACATTCCCGTAAGGCACCACCACCCAGACCGTCTCCGGCAATTTGGTCAACTCGGGCCCCAGCGCCTCCGTGTATATCATCTCCGGAGCCGACGGCCCCGCCTCCAGCAAATCCCCCCGGACGGGGTCGTCCTCGGCCGCCACATGAAAATCCAACGCGGCCGTCACGTCCTCGTCCACGCAATCCCGGCTCGAAATGTCCGCCACAATGACCGGACGGCTCCAACGCCCCTCCAGCACCGGCGGATTCTCCCGGTAGCACGGCTCGCAGCACTCCACCAACTCCCGGGCCACGGGAATCTCCCGCTCCGGCTCCTCCGTCAGCGACACGCGTATCGTGTCGCCCAGCCCCTCGTTGAGCAACGTGCCGATTCCCACCGCCGAGCGGACACGCCCGTCCTCGCCCTCGCCCGCCTCCGTCACCCCGAGGTGCAGCGGATAGCGCATCCCCTCCTCCTCCATCCGCCGCGCCAGCAGCCGGACGGCCTCCACCATCACCCGGCAATCGCTCGACTTCAGGGAAATCACCACGTCGTCGAACGCCTCGTCCCGGCACACCCGCAGATACTCCATCGTGGCCTCCACCATTCCCTCCGGCGTGTTCCCGTAACGGCTCATGATACGGTCGGACAACGAGCCGTGATTCGTGCCCACCCGCACCGCCGTGCCATGCGCCCGACACACGTCCAAGAAGGCCTTGAACTTCTCCCGCAACGCCCGCAACTCCCCGGCGTACTCCTCGTCCGTGTAGCTCAACTCCTTGAACGTGGCGCGTTTGTCCGCGAAATTCCCCGGATTTATACGCACCTTCTCCACGTGGCAGGCCGCCTCGATGGCCGCGGCCGGATTGAAATGAATGTCCGCCGACAGCGGGGTCGTGTAGCCCCGACGGCACAATTCCTCGCGTATGTTCTTCAAGTTCTGGGCTTCTTTCACCCCCGGAGCCGTGACGCGCACCAATTCGCCGCCCGCCTCTATGATTCGTATCGCCTGCTCCACGCAAGCCTCCGTGTCCATCGTGTCCGTGTTCAACATGGACTGAATCCGCACCGGATAATCCGACCCCATGCGCAATTCCCCAATCCTGACCTGGTTTGTTAATCGACGTTTCATGCTATTCTGATGTTTGCTTCCCGCAAAGATAGCCCATTCCCCCATACTTTCAAAACAAAAGACAGCGCGTCCGCAAGCCGCTACCGCCCCACGACGACCGGAGGAGCCAAAGGCGGCAAGATGCGGGAAAGGCCGCGGGAAGAGGCCGTCTTCGCCGTGTCCACCGGCGGCGGGACCACCCAGTCCAAATCCACAAAGTCCTCGAAAGCGAACTCGTCGAGCCCGGACAACGCCATAATCCGACGCACTATCAGCCAACGGCTCTGCGCATTATAATAAGGAATGTTGTCGTTCATGCAACTGTTGTATTCCGGACGCCAAATGCCTTTCCCATAGTAATATCCGCCCTCAAACGCCCCCACGTAGGGATATTTCACCGTGTCGGCCAAAAAATCCTTCCACAGGATTTGCCCGGGATCGGAGGTGAGGTCCAGATTCAGCCACAGCCCGTCCTGCTGGGCGGCGCGCACGGCCTGCTTGCCGGCAGACGTTATTTCCACGTCGGTATAATAGGAATACTCGTCACCCAAAAGGCCGAAACCATGCCCGCCCGCCTCGTGGTGGATGAGACCCTCCAGGTCGTTGGGCGCCTCCTCTTCGCTCATGGGACACATGGACACGGCGAAACTCCCGTCGGGATAGACGTTGGTGGAACCGGCGTATTCCGTGCTGTTCACCACCATGATGACGCAGGTCGTCACGGAATCCGTCCTCGGCAGGCAATGACCGACAAAATCCCGCACCCGCTCATAGTCGCACACGATGCGGGTCGAGCTCTCGCTCTGCCGGTAAGTGGAGAACTTGTTCCGCACGGAGGCGCTCCCCATGCCAATGCCCTCTTCCTCCGACTCGGCGACAATGACGCTCACGGTGAAGAACGGACGAAAGAATCCGTAAGGCTCTATCGTGAAAAAATATTCGGCGGCCTCGCACATGACCTGCTCGTAACGTCCGCCCGCCTCCAGGTCCTTTTCCGTGAACCCCTCGCCCAAGACGACGATGTGAATGCTGTCGCCCCGCTCCGACCGCTGTATGGGAAGCACATATCCGTCCGGATAGACGGTCACTTGTCCTTGCGTCACCCGCACGGTGGCCGTCAACCCGTCGTCCGAGACGAAAGAAACCGTCCCTTCCCGGTTCTCCTCTGCCGGGTTCCGAGCCGCAAATATGGCCAACGTCGCGTCACCGTCGCCACGGCTCTCCGCCAACGTCAGCCACGAAGAAGCCGTGTCCGTCACCACCGCCTGCCATGCCGTGTTGCATACCACGCCGACAAAACTCTTGCTCGAGTCGTTGGAGAAATGCACCCTCGTCGGGCTTACCCGCAAATAAGGCTCCTCCGTCTTTTCCCCGCAGGCAAGAGGACAACAACCGGTCAAGGCCAAAATCATTATGTTCCAGAAAAATCTCATACCCTCACGTTTGTCGCATTAATATTTTCAAATTCTCCCAATTGCGCCGATTCCCATCGCCATGCGCCTCCCCTCCCGCCTCTTCCACAAGCAAAGATTGTCCCGCCATCTTCCGGCAATTCCTCTCAAACAAGTCCATTATCGTATCCATACGCTCGCGCGACTTCGTTGACATCACAAAGCTACGAAAGAATTTTCAAAATTCCCCCCTCCCTCCCCATCTATCTTATCCCCCTTCCTTCAACACCGCACAACAAAAGCACGGCTAAAGAGAGGGGGCGCCCGGACGGGAAAGGACGCGGGGGAGGCGGAGAAAGAGGGGCGGGGAAGGGGACGGAACGGAAAGATTTTCGTATCTTCGCGGAAGAAACGGTAAAAGGAAACGCATGGGACTCGACGTCAAGGAGATATTCACCGCATTCATGGTGCTGTTCGCCGTGATAGACATCACGGGGTCGACGCCCATTATCATCAAACTGAACAACGAGGGGCGGCGGGTGCAGGCGGGGAAGGCGGCGGCAATCTCGTTCGCCATACTCATCGCGTTCCTGTTCGCGGGCGATTTCCTGCTGCGGCTTTTCGCGATAGACATCTCGTCGTTCGCGATAGCGGGGGCGGTGGTGCTGTTCGTGCTGGCGGTGGAAATGACCTTCAACGTGGAGGTCTTCCGCAACGACGGGCCGGGAGGGTCGGCCACAATCGTGCCGGTGGTGTTTCCCTTGATTGCCGGGGCGGGGACGCTGACGACGACGCTGACGCTGCGGGCGGAATGCGCCGCGGCAAATATCGCGGCGGCGGTGGCGCTGAACATGGCGGTGGTGTACGTGGTGCTGCGCAACGCCCACCTGGTGGAGCGGGTGATCGGGGCGGGGGGCGTGTACGTGCTGCGCAAGTTCTTCGGCATCATCCTACTGGCGATGTCGGTGAAGCTGTTCGCGTCGAACCTGGGGACGCTGCTGTCGGCGGGGTGAGGGGGCGTCACTTCATGAAGACGAAGTAGACGGCGAGGACGAGGCAGACGGCGGCGGCGAGATGGTTCCAATGGAGGGGCTCTCCGCGGAAGAAAACGACGGTGAAGAGGGTGAAGATGACGAGCGTGACGACCTCTTGGATGACTTTGAGCTGCATGAGGGAGAAGGGGCCGCCGTTGCCCTCGAAGCCGAGGCGGTTGGCGGGCACCTGGGCGCAGTACTCGAAGAAGGCCATGCCCCACGATATGAGGATGACGCCGATGAGGGGCCAGTTGCCGATAATTTTCATTTCCTGGAGTTTCAGGTGGCCGTACCATGCGAAAGTCATGAAGACGTTC
>CALUHX010000076.1 GCA_944320555.1 uncultured Butyricimonas sp.
GTGCAGAGCCAGGAGGTGGTGGCCAAGCTCGACGGCGGATTGTCAATCACGGCTTACATCAACGTGCTGAGTCCCTATTATGGCACATACTCATTCCCTCACTTCGTGATGCGGAACCGGGAGTTGTTCAAACCCTACGTGCGCTTCAAACCGGAGACGAAAATCAAGGCGGTTTACTATTACGACACGCTGACCGTGGAGGACGACATCCGCGCCGGGCTTATTTTCGCCCGGAATTGCGCGCAGACCCCGGGGCTGACCTTGTGGGAGCGGGCCAAGGAGGTGTGCGAACGGTATAAGATAGACAGCATGATGCTGAAGACTCCGGAAGAAATCAAGGAGGTCGTGGATTTGAAGGGCGAGCGGACGTTCGTGTGGGAAGTCAAGCGGGAGAACGGAGAAAAGGCGTGGCTGCGCACGTTCGATTCCGACCCTTGGGGCCCATTCCCCTACGAGACGGAGACGACCGCGGCGTTGAAACGGTTAACCATGGATTGCCCCAAGGTGGGAGTGGTGAAAGGCGAGGGGATGCGTTCCGTCTCCGACTACACCCCCAAAGGGTACAGCGTGATTTCGGGCGACAAGGACTACCGCAACTCCCTGCTGAACCAAGGCTTCGACGTGGTCGAGCTGGATCTGCGCCAAGAGGTGCCCGCGGACATCAACATCCTGTTGATTGCCGACGTGCACAAGCCCCTCTCGCCGGAGGAGAATCATTGGTTGGAGGATTACGTGAAGCGGGGCGACAATTTGTTTATCTTCGGCGAGGCCAGGCGGCAGGAGGTGATGAATCCCTTCCTGACGAAGCTGTTCGGCGTGCGTCTCACGGAGGGAACGCTGATGCAATACCGCTGGGACTGGATGTATCCGGACGGCCTATACGCGTTGACGGCTCCGGAGGCCGAGTCGCTGTCCTTTAATTTCTCCCGCCTGAACATTCATTACATTATGATGCCCTCGGCGACGGGAATCGAGCAGGTGGCCGACCTGGGATTCACGATGACCCCCATCTTCAAGAGCGACACCGTGGCCGGAGAGGTGGAGAAGAAGGAAGCCCGCCCGTATATCGTGTGGAACGAGTTGGGCCCGATTAATTTCGAGACGGCGCGGGTGGAATATAATCCCGAACAAGGGGAAGTGGCTAAAGAGTATGTGTTGGCGGCCGCCTTAAGTCGAAAGGTCGGAGACAAGGAGCAGCGTATCATTCTCACGGGAGACGCGGATTGCATCTCCAACGGAGAGTTGGGACAGCCCCGTTCGCCGAACAATAGCAAGTTGATACTTGCCGCCTTTCATTATTTGTCCGGCAACGAGATGCCGATTGACACGCGGCGGGAGCAGACGAAGGACACGACGATACATTTGAACCGGGCCGGCTTCAATTGCATAAAGATTGGATTCGAGTACGTATTGCCGTTGATATTTTTAGGTGCGGGCTTATTCTTGTGGTTGAGAAGACGCGGGAGATAAGTGCTTTATTGGTGTGGGGTTTGTTCGGGGAAACAAATCCCGCACCTTTTTACTATGGATGTGATTTTAATATAGAAGATATCGATTATGAATATGGCGTTTATGAGCACGGCCCTTGTGAGCATCACGCTCGCCCTTGTGTTTTATTCGATAGGGATATGGGCCGAGAAAATTCAGAAGGTGTTGAAGTTATGGCATATAGTGTTTTTTGTGCTGGGATTTGTGGCAGATTACACCGGGACGGCGTTAATGGCAAAGATGATGGAGCGTATGCCTGTGGAGGCGATGCCGGAGGCGGTGGGTGGCAGTTCGTTCTCGTGGCATGGTTTGACTGGAACACTGGCGTTGTTGCTGATGTTGGTGCATGCCTTATGGGCCGTGTGGACGTATTGGAAGGGCAGCCAGAAGGCGAAACAGAACTTCAGCAAGTTCAGCGTGTTCGTCTGGGCTTTTTGGCTTATCCCTTACGGACTGGGTATTGTGATGGGCATGTCGCATTGAGCCGGGCGGAACGGGCCTGGGCGGCATGCGGACCGAGGGGAAACGTGGGGTTTTCGACATGCGCCTCCGCTGCAACTCCGCTGGATCGTCCCTGCGGAAGCGGCGGGCTGCGGCGGTGCGGAAAATCTTCAAGGGACGGAGGAAAACGGCGGACGACAATCTTCCTTTTTCCTCCTTTCTTCTTGTCTCTCTTTGTGTTCCGGCGGGGTATCCTGGGGCCGTCGAGGAAAAGTTGAGAACGCGGCATTAAGAAATGTAGATAAAAACTTGCTAAATAAAAAAAAGTGCCTTACCTTTGAGTGCGATGTTTGTATAACAATCTAAATCACTAAACAATGAGTTTTAAAATAGACAAGCAGACGTTGAACGACCTCGCCATATTCACGACGGGGCGCACGCAGTCTGTATATGAAATCTTTAACCGGACGCATACCCGAGGCGGTGGGCGGCTGTTGGAGGAGATGTTTCGCTACCCGTTGTCGGACGTGGACGCAATCACGAACCGGAGCGAGGCCATCGGTTATTACATGAGGAGCGGGGAGGTTTTTCCGTTCCGGGGCGCCATTTTCGACGCCATCGAGTTTTATCTAGGGAACACTGACACGCGCAGCCAGCTGGCCCAGGAAAACAACACGCTGGGGCGGAAGGTGAAGAGCATTGTCGGGTCGGACACCGATTTTGTTTGGATTCACAACGGAATCGTGGGGTGCTTGGAATTGCTGAACACCTTGGAGGATTTCCTACATAAGGCCACCGGAAACGATAACAAGGACATAGCGGACTCGACAAGCAATCTGAGGGCTTTGCTGGCCAATGAGAAGTGGCAATGGTACAAGAACGAGAAGGGGAAAAAGAAGGTGAGTTACGAGCAGGCCGTGACCTACGACCGCGTGTTCCGCTTCGAGGAAAGGGACAATCTGAAGAAAATCCTGTATTACGTCTATTTGCTGGATGTCTATATGACGGTGGCGGAGGTGTCGAAGTCCCGGAATTTCGTGCAGGCAAAGGCTTATCCGACGGAGGTGAATATTTTGAAGTTGAAAGGGGTGTTCCATCCGTTTTTGAAGAAGCCCGTGGGCAACGACATCGTGGTGGACAAGGACAGCAACGTGATTTTCCTGACGGGCGCGAACATGGCGGGAAAATCGACGTTCATGAAGACGTTCGCCATCTCGATATTCTTGGCGCACGTGGGATTCCCCGTTCCGGCCGAGTCGATGGAGTTCTCGGTGAGAAACGGCATGTTCACCACGATAAACCTGCCGGACAACTTGAGCATGGGGTACAGCCATTTCTACGCGGAGGTCTTGCGCGTGAAGAAAGTCGCCCAGCAGGTGCGGCAGACACCGAATCTGATTATCATTTTCGACGAGTTGTTCCGGGGCACCAACGTGAAGGACGCTTACGACGCCACCTTGGCCGTGACGGAGGCGTTCGCCGAGATTCGGAACTGCACGTTTATGATTTCGACGCACATCATCGAGGTGGGACAGGTGCTGAAAGAACGTTGTTCCAATATCAAATTCGTGTATTTGCCGACATTGATGGAGGGAAGCAAGCCCGTGTACACCTATCGCTTGACGGAGGGCATCACGAATGACCGCCACGGTATGATTATTATTAACAATGAAAGGATTATAGAAATTATAAACGGGGAAGGAGGCGAGCAATGAGTTTCGAGACAGACAAGCAGACGTTGGACGACTTGAACATTTTGGGCAAGTATAAGAATAATTCCGTTTACAGCCTGTTTGGCGGGACGGTCACCAGAGGGGGGGAGCATTTGTTGGAGGGCATGTTCCAGAATCCGCTGACGGACGCGGAGGAGATTAACAAGCGGGTGGCGATGTTCCGCTATTTCAAAGAAAAGGATTTGCCATTCCCCGGCACTCCGGAGGAATGCGACGTGGTGGAACAATACGTGTCCGGCGCGAGCGGAAAGCATTGGATTTTTAACCTGGGCCACCTTTGCCAGGCGAAGTTTTTGGAGACTGTGGGGCACGACCCTCGTTACAAGGTGTGGCAGGAGCAAGTGTCGTCCACTGTGGAGTTTTTGAGCAAGGCTTTTGATTATTTGCGGGAATTGGTGAAGGGAATGGGCGGCCATCCGCTCGAGGAGCGGGTGAGACAGGCCATCGCCCTGCTTGAAAAGCCAAGCTTCGCCAAGATTCTGAAGGACAAGAAAGCCTCGTTGGGCTTGCAGGACATGTTCACCCGCGACCGCCTGTTCCGTTGCGTGGAGCACAAGGCGCTGGGCGATTTGATGACCCTCTTCCAGGAGTTGGACGTTTGCACCGTGGTGGGGCGCGTGGCCCGCGAGAACGACTTCTGTTTCCCCGTGGCGAGCGCGACGGGCGAGGTGTCGATGAGAATGGAGGGGTTGCATCATCCTTGCATTCCGGGCGCGGTGTCCAACAATATGGAAATCACGCGGGAAAAGAACATTTTCTTCCTGACGGGAGCGAACATGGCCGGGAAGTCCACGTTGATGAAATCGTTCGGCATCGCGGTTTATATGGCCCACATGGGATTCCCCGTGGCCGCAAAAAGCATGGAGTTCATCGTGCAGGACGGCATGTACACGTCCATTAACGTGCCCGACAACATCAACATGGGATATAGCCATTTCTACGCGGAGGTCCTGCGCGTGAAGAAAGTGGCGATAGAAGTGAGCCGCTCGAAGAAGCTGGTGGTGATTTTCGACGAGTTGTTCAAGGGAACAAACGTGAAGGACGCTTTCGACGCCACCTTGGCCGTGGCCAGCGCGTTGGCGAAGAGGCGGGCTTGCTCTTTCCTGATATCCACGCACATCATCGAGGTCGGACAGGAATTGGGCAAGGCGTGCGACAATGTGACGTTCGCTTATTTGCCGACGGTGATGGACGGCAAGGTGCCGAGGTACACTTACCGCTTGCAGCCGGGAATCACCGCCGACAAGCACGGAATGATTATCATCAACAACGAGAAAATCATTGAGACGATACGGGGAGAGGTCTGACATCGCAAGAACTTCGGACCGGAACGGGTGAAAAGCGGCCCCGCGCGAAGCGGCATGGACTTCGGCGGGGCCGTTTTTTTGCCATGCGCGGGGGAGAAAAGACGGACGGACATGGCGGAACAAGGCGGCAAACGGGGAAAAAACCGCGCTATGGAAAAACTTTGCACTTTTTCTTCCGAAATATTTGATAGTTTGAATAAAAAATGCGTTATTTGCACCCTGTTTGGAAAGCGTTTATAAAAATACTGAGAGATGTCAAGAATTTGTCAAATAACCGGAAAAAAAGCAATGGTTGGTAACCATGTTTCTCACTCCAAAAGAAGGGTGAAGAGAACATTCGCAATCAACTTGTTCAAGAGGAATTTCTATTGGCCGGAGGAGGACAGATGGGTGCGTTTGAACGTGTCCGCTGCCGGATTGCGTCTGATCAACAAGAAGGGAATTAACGCCTGCTTGAAGGAAGCTGTGGCCAATGGCTTAGTTAAGAACGTATAAAACGAAAAGAGATGGCAAAGAAGAGCAAAGGTAACAGAGTGCAAGTGATTTTGGAGTGCACGGAACAAAAGGAATCCGGAGTACCGGGAATGTCTCGTTACATCACGACCAAAAATAGAAAGAATACTCCTGAAAGATTGGAACTGCGCAAATACAATCCGTATTTGAAAAGAATGACGTTACACCGTGAAATAAAATAACGAACTATGGCAAAGAAGGTAGTCGCAACATTGAAATCCACCGACGGTAGAGGTTTTGCCAAGGTGATCAAGATGGTGAAGTCCCCGAAAACCGGAGCTTACACTTTCAAAGAGACTTTTGTTCCGAATGAACAAGTGAAAGAGGAAGTGAAAAAGTAAGAGCCTCCTCAGGGTGACGATATAGAAAGGGGAACATCGCAAAAGATGTTCCTCTTTTTTTTTACTTTCATCGGATTGCTGTAACTTTGCGCGTCATTAACAGCGATTGGAATTGTAATATGGATTGCACAGAAGAAGATGGAAACATAGCCATTTACGGCGCGCGGGAGCATAATTTGAAGAATTTGGACTTGATTATTCCCCGTGACAAGTTGACCGTCATTACCGGACTGAGCGGCAGCGGGAAGTCGTCGTTGGCTTTCGACACGATATACGCGGAAGGGCAACGGCGCTATCTGGAGACCTTCTCCGCCTACGCCCGTCGCTTTCTGGGGGGAATTGAACGTCCGGACGTGGACAAAATAACGGGCCTGAGTCCCGTCATTTCAATCGAGCAGAAAACGACCAACAAGAATCCCCGCTCGACCGTGGGCACGGTGACGGAGATTTACGATTTCTTGCGCTTGTTGTACGCGCGCGCCGGGGAGGCTTATTCCTACGCCACGGGAAGCAAAATGGTGAAATACACGGACGAGCAGATATTGGAACTGCTGCAAAGGGATTTCGCGGGGAAGCGTATTCTGGTTTTGGCTCCGGTGGTGAAGGGCAGGAAGGGGCATTACAAGGATTTGTTCGAGAATCTGCGTAAAAAGGGATTCTTGTCCGTGCGGGTGGACGGCGAGTTGCGGGAAATAGCGATAGGCATGAGCGTGGACCGTTACAAGATACACGACATCGAATTGGTGGTGGACAAGCTGGTGATGTCGCAAGTGGACGAGAAGCGTTTGAAAAATTCGGTGGCCACGGCCATGAAAAACGGGGGAGGAGTGATGATGGTGATGGATTACGAGACGAAAGCCGTCCGTTATTATAGCCGCCACCTGATGTGTCCCGACACGGGAATTTCTTATAAAGACCCCGCGCCGCACACATTTTCTTTCAACTCTCCGCACGGGGCCTGCAAAAAATGCAAGGGCTTGGGCTATGTCAGTTCCGTGGACATCGCGAAGATTATCCCGGACGACTCGCTTTCCATTCACGCGGGGGGCATCTTGCCGTTGGGGAAATACAAAGGGTCGCTTATTTTTTATCAAATCGACACGATACTGAAGAAACACGGGGCCACGTTGAAAACGCCCATTCGGGATTTGCCGGAAGAGGCCTTGTCCGACGTGTTGTACGGCTATCCGGGGCAATTCCGCTTGGAAAACGCCGAGATAGGAGTGTCCTCCAATTACCTGACGACCTACGAGGGCATTCTGAAATACGTGGCCATGCAGGAGGAAAACTCGACCTCGAAGCGGGCGAACAAGTGGGCGGAGCAGTTCATCTCGACGGTGACGTGCGACGTGTGCCACGGGCAGCGATTGAATCAAGAGGCTTTGCATTATTATGTCGCCGGAAAGAATATCGCGGAGTTGGTGGACATGGAGCTTTCCGACCTTTACGAATGGATTTGCGGCGTGGAGGCGCGGTTGGAGGAGAAGCAGAAGCAAATAGCCGGGGAGATATTGAAAGAAATCCGTACCCGGTTGAAATTCATGCTTGACGTGGGTTTGGAATATTTGTCGCTGAACCGGCAGTCGGTGACGCTTTCCGGAGGAGAGTCCCAGCGCATCCGCCTGGCCACGCAAATCGGTTCCCAGTTGGTCAACGTGTTGTATATTTTGGACGAGCCCAGCATCGGCCTGCATCAGAAAGACAACCGGAAATTGATTCGCTCGCTTCAGGAGTTGAGGGACAACGGCAATTCGGTCATCGTCGTGGAGCACGACAAGGAAATGATGCAGAACGCCGACTACATCGTGGACTTGGGGCCCAAGGCCGGCAGGAAAGGCGGGTACGTCGTCGCCATAGGCTCATACGCTGACATTCTGAAAAGCGACAGCCTCACCGCCCAATACTTGAACGGCAAGAAGGCCATAGCCGTGCCGGAACACCGTCGCCAGGGCAACGGGACGTCAATCACGCTTCGGGGATGCGCGGGCAACAATTTGAAGAACGTGGATGTCGAGTTCCCTCTCGGGAGGTTGATTTGCGTCACGGGAGTGAGCGGCAGCGGGAAATCGTCGTTGGTGAACGGCACGCTTTATCCGATTTTGAGCGCCCACTTTTACAACTCGGTCGCCATGCCATTGGCCTACAAGTCAATAGATGGAATGGAAAACATCGACAAGGTGGTGGTCGTGGACCAAAGTCCCATAGGGAAGACTCCTCGCTCCAATCCCGCCACGTACACGGGTATTTTCACCGACATCCGCAAGATTTTCGAGAAACTGCCGGAATCACAGGTCAGAGGCTACACGGCCGGGCGTTTCTCGTTCAACGTCAGCGGAGGGCGGTGCGAGGCGTGCAAGGGGGCCGGGGTCAGGACCATCGAGATGAACTTTTTGCCCGATGTCTACGTCCATTGCGAGGCGTGCGGCGGCAAGCGTTACAACAAGGAGACCTTGGAAGTGCGTTACAAGGGAAAGTCCATCGGCGACGTGCTGAACCTCACCATAAACCAGGCCGTCGAGTTTTTTGAAAACATGCCTCAGTTGCACGCCAAATTGAAAGTGATGCAGGATGTCGGCTTGGGGTACATTCAAGTGGGACAACCCTGCACGACGCTTTCCGGAGGAGAGTCGCAACGCATAAAATTGGCGGCTGAATTGTCCAAGAAAGACACGGGGCGCACGCTCTATATCCTTGACGAGCCGACGACTGGACTGCATTTCGAGGACATAAACATCCTTCTCGACGTGCTCCAGCGGCTGGTGAACAAGGGCAACACGGTTATCGTCATCGAGCACAATCTGGACGTCATCAAAGTGGCCGACTATTTGATAGACATGGGGCCCGGTGGAGGAAAACTGGGTGGACAGGTCGTTTGCGTGGGGACGCCGGAGGAGGTGGCGTTGAACCGGCAGTCGGAGACCGCGCCTTTCCTGCGGGAGGAATTGGGCATCGTGCTTCCGGACTGACCGGAGAATGACGAGCGAGGCTTTGGATTTTTATCCAAAGCCTCGCTCGTCATTCGTTCAAGTGTTCATGGAAAAACTTCCACAATGTGTCCTCGAGCGGCGGCGTGGCCGTGATGGTTATCCGTTCCTGTTTCACGGGGTGAGTCAGGCTCAGGGAGCGGGCGTGCAGGCTGATTCCACCGTTCTCGTTCGAGCGGGGGAAGCCGTATTTCAAGTCTCCCTTGATGGGACAGCCAATCTTGGCCAGTTGGCAGCGTATTTGGTGGTGGCGTCCCGTGAGCAGGGTCACTTCCAGCAGGTAATACCGTTGTGCGTTCCCGATAAGCCTGTACTTCAGCACCGCCTTCTTCGCCCCGTTCTTGGGTTGGTTGTAGGCGTACGACTTGTTTTTCGCCCCGTCCCTCACCATATAGTGGGTCAGCGTTCCTTCCGTCTCCTCGGGCAGGTTGCCCACGATGGCCCAGTAGGTCTTGACGATTTCCTCGTCGTGCTCTTGGAACATCTTGTTCAGCCGGGTGAGCGCCTTGCTCGTTTTGGCAAAAAGGACCACGCCGCTCACGGGCCGGTCGATGCGGTGGGGACATCCCAGAAACACCTCCCCCGGCTTGCCGTACTTCTCTTTGATGTAGGCTTTCACTTTTTCTTCCAACGACACGTCGCCCGACTTGTCCGCCTGCACGATGTCCGAAATCTTCTTGTTCACCGCGATAAGGTGATTGTCCTCGTATAATATCTCCAAATCTTTCATGTTGTCTCTCATAAATTAATACTGCTCCCTTTCGTTCGGGAAATCTTGACTCTTCACGTCTTGGATATAGTTTTTCACGGCTCCGGTGATTTCCGCGTACAAGTTGTGGTAACGGCGCAGGAACCGGGGAGAGAACTCCTGATTGATGCCCAGCATGTCATGGACCACCAACACTTGCCCGTCCACGCCTCCTCCGGCCCCGATGCCGATGATGGGAATCGTGAGTTCCCGGGCGACCCGGGCGGCCAAAGCGGCGGGGATTTTCTCCAGCACGATGGCGAAGCACCCCGCTTCCTCCAGCGCGTGGGCGTCTGCCACGAGCCGTTCCGCCTCGTCCTCCTTCTGGGCGCGCACGGCGTAGGTGCCGAACTTGTGGATGCTTTGCGGGGTCAGTCCCAGGTGGCCCATCACGGGAATGCCCGCCGAAAGGATGCGGTTGATGGACTCGATGATTTCTTGCCCTCCCTCGATTTTCACGGCGTCCGCGCTGCTCTCTTTCATGATGCGGATGGCGGAATGGAGAGCCTCCTTGCTGTTCCCCTGGTAACTTCCGAAAGGCATGTCCACGACCACCAAGGCCCGCTCCACGCCCCTGACCACGGAACTCCCGTGATAAATCATCTGGTCGAGCGTGATGGGGAGAGTGGTCTCGTATCCGGCCATCACGTTCGACGCCGAGTCGCCCACGAGTATGACGTCGACGCCGGCCTTGTCGATAATGCGGGCCATGGAGTAGTCGTAAGCCGTGAGCATGCTGATTTTCTCACCCTTGAGTTTCATTTCCGACAACACATGGGTTGTGACTTTCTTGATTTGTTGATGAACTGACATGGTAAATTGAGTGTTAAGTTCGGGACCGGGTCATTTGGACTCGCCTTTGGCGAAAGTCCCGATTATGGTTTGCGAGCCGGTCACTTTCTGGCCGACTTTTACATTGATTCGCGTGTCCAGCGGCAGGTACAAGTCCACCCGCGAGCCGAATTTGATGAACCCCAGGTGGCGGTTCTGCCGCGCCTCGCCGCCCACCGTGGCGTACGACACGATGCGCTTGGCCATCGCCCCGGCTATCTGTCGCATCACGATTTCCTGCCCGCCGCGCGTCTTGATGGCCACCGTCGTCCGCTCGTTCTCCGTCGAGGACTTCGGCAGGTAGGCGGCCATGTAGCGCCCCTTGTGGTACCGGAAATACTCCACGATGCCGTTCGCCGCGTACCAGTTGATGTGCACGTTCAGAATGCTCATGAACACCGACACCTGGATGCACTGGCGTTTCAGGTATTCCGGCTCGTAGGTCTCCTCCACCACCACAATCTTCCCGTCCGCCGGGCACAGTATCGCGTCGTCGTCCACCCGGATCTGCCGGTTGGGAAACCGGAAGAAATTCACCACCAGCAGGTAGACCACCGTGCTTATCCCTATCACGATCCGGCAAACCGTCAGGTTCCCGATGGACGCGAACACCAACGAGTTGACAATTGCCAACAGAATGAACAATTTGATGAGTAGCCCGTAGCCCGCCTTGTGTATTTTCATATCCTTTCCGTTTTATGCGCTGCAAAGTTAATAGATGAATTCCATATAAACAAAAATGGCCGGAATGGCGAACAGTATCGCGTCGAACCGGTCCAGGATGCCCCCGTGCCCCGGCAGGATGTTGCCCGAGTCCTTGATTTCAATGCTGCGCTTGAACATCGACTCCAGCAGGTCGCCGTATATTCCGAATATCACCACGATGAAAGCGATGATCGCCGTGTCTTTCACTTGATAGCCCTCGATGTGCGGGGCCACCAGCAGCCCCACGATGATGGTCATCAGGCCGCCACCGATTGCGCCCTCCCACGACTTCTTCGGCGAAATGCGGGGGAACAGCTTGTGCCGCCCGAAGCGCGAACCGAAAAGGTAGGCGAACGTGTCGTTCACCCACACCAGCAGGAACGGGAAAAAGATGATTTCCGGCATCCACTCCCCCGACGTCTGGTAGGGCAGATAAATCAGCAGCGTGAGCGGCAGGCTGATGTACAATATCGCGTAATACGAGAACGCCAGGTTCTGGAAACCGTTCCCCTTGCCGCGGTACAGCTCGTGGATGGCCATGAGGAACGTCAGCAGGAAGAAAAGCAGGTAGCCGTCCCAGTTCCCGACGTAATTGTGCAGGAAACCCACCGTGAACAGCACGCTCCCGCACACCGCGCAGAAGCCCATGTTCACCCGCACCCCCATCCGCCGCGCCATGCGGCCGAACTCCGCCAGCCCCAGCGCGTTGATGATGAAAAACAAGACATAGAAACAAAGAGGGTGTATGAAAATACACCCTGTCAACACAACGACGAACAGGAAGCCGCTGATCGCTCTTTTCCAAAAATTACTCACGGTTCTCGGTATTAATGCTGTCGTTCGCCGCGCTTTCCGTCTCTTCGGGGGCCTCCGGCGCGTCCGGGGCCTCCTGCTGCTCCTCCTCGTCGCTCCACGGCCGCTTGCCGAGGATGCGCTCCAGGTCGTCGCTGAATATCACCTCCTTCTCGATGAGCAGCTCGGCCACCTGGCGGTGCTCCTCCCGGTGCTCGGCCAGTATCCGCTTGGCCCGCTCGTAGGCGGCCGCTATCATCGCCTGCGCCTCCTCGTCGATAAGCTCGGCCGTCTTCTCGGAGTAGGGCTTCGTGAAGCTGAAGTCGCTGCGCCCCGTCGAGTCGTAATAGCTCAGCATCCCCACCTTCTCGCTCATCCCGAAGATGGACACCATGGCGTACGCCTGCTTCGTGGCCCGCTCCAGGTCGTTCTGCGCGCCCGTCGAGATTTCCCCGAACACCAGCTCCTCCGCCGCGCGCCCGCCCAGCAGCGAGCACATCTGGTCCAGCAGCTGGTCCTTCGTCGTGATTTGCCGTTCCTGCGGCAGGTACCACGCCGCCCCTAGCGCCTTCCCCCTCGGCACGATGGTCACCTTCAGCAGCGGGTGGGCGTGCTCCAGCATCCACGACACCGTTGCGTGCCCCGCCTCGTGGTAGGCGATGTTCCGCTTCTCGCTCGGCTTGATCACCTTGCTCCGGTTCTCCAGCCCGCCCACGATGCGGTCGATGGCGTCGAGGAAGTCCTGCCGCCCCACGGCGTCCTTGTTCCTCCGCGCCGCGATGAGCGCCGCCTCGTTGGCCACGTTGGCGATGTCCGCCCCCGAGAAGCCCGGCGTCTGCTTCGCCAGGAAAGAAACGTCGATGTCCTCCGCCAGCTTCAGCGGCTTCAGGTGCACCTTGAAAATCTCCTCCCGGTCCTTCAGCTCCGGCAGGTCCACGTTAATCTGCCGGTCGAAGCGTCCGGCGCGCAGCAGCGCGCTGTCCAGGATGTCCGCCCGGTTCGTGGCGGCTATGATGATGACGCCCGAGTTCGTCTCGAAGCCGTCCATTTCCGTCAGCAGCTGGTTCAGCGTGTTCTCCCGCTCGTCGTTCGCCCCCATGTTCGGGTTCTTCCCGCGGGCGCGCCCGATGGCGTCAATCTCGTCGATGAACACGATGCAGGGAGCCTTCGACTTCGCCTGCTGGAACAGGTCGCGCACCCGCGACGCGCCCACGCCCACGAACATCTCCACGAAGTCCGATCCCGACATCGAGAAGAAAGGCACGTTCGCCTCCCCGGCCATCGCCTTGGCCAGCAGCGTCTTCCCCGTTCCCGGAGGCCCCACCAGCAGCGCCCCCTTCGGAATCTTGCCCCCGAGCTTCGTGTACTTGTCCGGGCTCTTCAGGAACGACACGATTTCCTCCACCTCCTGCTTCGCCTCGGCCAGCCCCGCCACGTCCTTGAACGTGGTGCGCACGTTCGACTCCTTGTCGAACAGCTTCGCCTTCGACTTCCCCACGTTGAAAATCCCGCCTCCGCCGCCTCCGCCCATGCTCTTGTTCATCCGGCGGAAGAAAAGGTACCAGATGCCCCCGAACAGCAGCAGCGGCAACAGAATCGACAGGATGTTCGTCCAGTCGTACTCCGGCTCGTAGAATATCTCCACGCGCTGCCCCTCCGGCACGTCCTTCTGCGCCTCGGCCACGTTCTGCTCGAAATTGTCGAACGAACCCACCGAGAACGTGTAGTGCGGCCCCTTCTGGTTGTTCTTGAACCCCCTGGCCTTCAGGTCGGCGTGGTTCTCGATTTTGTCGGGCTTCAGGTACACGTCCACCTCCCCCGTGTTCGAGATGGCCACCAGCTTGGCCACCTCCTGCTTCTCGAGCATGGTGGTCTTCACCTTCTGCCAGCTCGTCTTCTCCGGCGTCACCGGCATGCTGAAAAAGAACTGCCACCCGACGATGATGGCGAATATCAGAATGTACGCCCAATAGCCGTTCATCCGCGGCTTCTTCGGATTGTTCCTTCCCACGGGGGGAAAGTTGAACTTATCGTTTTGCTTGTTCTCTGCCATATGTCAATTTGTCTGATTTTCTATTATCCGGGTTATGTCCGCGTCCGCCCAGAAGTCCTCGAGCTGGTAATAGTCGCGGAACTCCTTCTGGAAAATGTGGACCATCACGTTGCCGTAGTCCATGACGACCCACTGCGCCATGTCGGCTCCCTCCACGTGGATGGGCTTCTCGCGCAGCCGCTCGTTCACCTCGTCGTACACGAAATCGGCCATGCTGCCCACGTGCGTGTTGGAATTGCCGTGGCATATCACGAAAAAACGGCAAAAACAATTCTCTATTCTCCTTAAGTCAATCTTCGTTATGTCGACGCCCTTGTGCTCCTGCAACGTGCCTATCACTTGGGCCACCAGTTTCTCTTCTTCGCTCATTTGCTTTTCTTCTTCTTCGCTTTTTGGTTTGATTATTTCGAGGACAAATATACGTTTTTTATTTTATCCAAACGTCTTCTCCTCTTTTTCTTGTCGTTTTTTGCAAAAAACGTGCCGCCGCCCCCCGCCCGCGGCGGCCACCGCCGCCCGGCGCGCGCCGTCGGAGAAGGGGCGGCCGGGGGGGACCCTTCTCCCGGCCGCCTCACCCGAGCTCCATGAATCGCGAGTCGGACGCTTTCTTCCCGTCCGCCGCCACCATGAAGACGTACACCTTCAGATTCTCCTTCGCCCATCCCGCCTTCAGCGTCACGGTGGCCATGCCCCCCTCCCCGCGCTCGCACACCTCGCTCAGCACCGAGTCCATCTTCGCCGTCTCCACCACCAGCGCGTAGAGCCTGTCCGACTCCAGCCGTTGGGCCCCCTTGCCTTCCGCCACCACCGTGAACGACAACGCGTTCGCCTCCTCGTCATAGACCACCGACACCGAATCGGGCAGCCGTATCTTTCCCGTGGCGCACACGATGTTCTCGTAGTTCACCGTCACCTGCATCCCCTCCTTCGTCTCCCCGGTCACCCCGATCGCGCTCTCGTTCACATTCGCCTTCATGAACGCGTTGGCGGGCGTCAGCACCTTCTTGCGTCCCGGGAACCCGATGGCGGAAGCCTCCGCGAACACGGTCTCCAACTCCGCCGCCTTGCTCCAGCGCGCTTGTTGGCGCAGCTGCGCCGCCGTGTTCTTCGGGCTCGTTTGCGCCTTTTGTTTCACAATCCTCTTCTGCCTCCACCGGCAAAAGGTTTGGTCGCCCACGGAATTTCTCAAATCCCGCGCGACCGCGCTGCCTTGATATTCGGCCATGTCTTTAATGTGTTTAGATTGTAATATCTGCCGCTTGTGCATCTCGCCGCGCCCGTCCGTGAGCAGAAAATAACGAACAGGTGGGCGTTGTCTCTGATTTCCCCGGGGAGCGAGAAGCGGGCCTCCCCGTCGGAGCGCATGGCGCCGCCGGCGTCCACCGCGTTGAGGGTGAACGAGTCGGCGTTTCTCATCGCGAGCAGCCGCAGGAGGTCGTCGTCCGCTGTGCCGGGTATCCACCCGTCCGCGTCCCACGTCAGCCGCCACGTCCCTTCCGTCTCCGCCTCCAGCGTCAGCCCGTCGGGCAGCGGCATCAGGTCGGGAGTCGGCCGCAGCTTCGTGAAGTCGCGGATTGTCCCGTCCTCGCCGAACGCCGGAAGGTTTGCCCGCGTCAGCAGATTGTAGCCGTGCGGCACCATGTCCCGCGCCGCCTCCTGCCAATAGGGGTAAAGCCCCGCTTCCCTCAACGCCTGGTAGAAGACGGCCACGGAGGCGATCCTCTCCTGTTGTGCCACCAGGCCCCGCGGCAGCGGTCCTTCCGGGGGCCGCCGCTTGTTCCGCAGGCACCTTTGCCCCCTCCACGTGTAGACGACATAGCCGTCAATCGTGCCCTCGGGGCTCATTAAGCATGAACTTTTAATCTTCATGTTGTGTCAATTTAATATTATTTTACAATACAAAGATAATGTCTCCTGCGATACAAACCAAGGATTTTGTCGGATATTTTTACAGAATGTTTGTTTATATTATCATATTAATGCTGATAATACTGATAATTCTTGTGATTTTGTCACATGTCGGCTTGTATATGAAGATTGTGATGTAATTAATGTTAAAATAAATATTGATACGACTTCTCCTGTCCGTGCTGGAGGCGTGGGAGATTTGTATGAAACAAATGTGAATAAAAACAAATACGTTGTGGCTTTTCTTGACGGGTATATTGCGGCGTCTCTTGTAGCAGATTTCACGGCAAGTGGTGTCGAGGGTGGGGGCGCGGACGCCCGTGTGGCTCATGACGCTCGGGAATCCGGAGTCGGCGGGTATGGCGTTTCTGCGGGAGTAGGCGCGGGAGTCGGATTTTTTCCGGCGGCGGCATCCCCGTCCTGCGAAAACGCCTCCGGTTTCCTCCGCCCGAGGCGGGAGTAAGCCGAGGGAGCGGGGCGCTCCATCCCCGCGCCTTCCCCGCCCTTGCCCTGTCCGCGTTCACTGTTTATACACTATTAATACAGTATTTATATAGTATGAACCCCCGTGCGACCCGAAGCCATCCCCTCCCCAACCCGGAAGCGGCCGGGAAGGGAAGGCTTGGGCTATATTCCTGTCAACGGCGCGCCCGCTTTCGCAAAAACGGTTCTTCTCCGCTGTCTCACGCGCGATAGCACAAAAAAACTGTTCGGATTCAAGGCGGGTGTGTGAATTTTCAAACCGGACTCTTGTTTCTGTCACAGAATTACCCTACCTTTGCATGTGGACGGAAGGAGAGTTCCGCCCTTGTCATGTTGAAATAAAAGAAGCGTTATGCGCATCTTGTAACTTGAAACCTAGGAAATTTCAATGCACAAACAAGAGTAGCATAGTGGCTTCCTCGCTATAGCGTGGAAGTGCTGTATCACATTTGTTTGTGCGGGTTTTCCTAGGACCTCAAGTTAGATATGTGACATCGCAGTTCCACGTTTCTTTTTTTACTAAAATTCCTTTGGGGACTGGAGGAGCAACAGAATTTGTTATGAAAACCATGGCAGATTTGCTCAGAGAAAAGCATGAATTGAAAAGCGGGCTTAATGTGAGAACCGAGGGGGGAAAACTTTGGATTTGGAAATATGTTTATTAAAGCGTTTCGTGTATGGAAAAGGATGCTCAAAAAAGGATGGATTGTGTAAATAATAAATACATAGACATTTATATAGACAAGTACGTCAAACTGTTTCGTGATTTCATAACAGACAAGTACACCGTTAACATTAGTGGCCTTGCGGGTTTTATCACAGAGAACGATTGCGATGTGTCCCTTCTTCTCCATAAGTTGCAAATGCATGGTTTTGAGGTGACGGTCTCTAAAGGACAAGATACGATAGATGAGATACAAGTTGAATATACTTGTGAGACAAGCGAAGAGCACAAGGTTTTCGAATATAAGATAGAAAATTTGATTTCAACTATCTATTTGTCGAGCAAAACAGGTGTTTCCATTGTTGGAATACTGGTCATGCAAATCATTTCACAGCTTATGTGTAAGTTCAAAACTATGTATAAGGCGATTATCCTTGACCTTGATGATACCGTGTGGAAAGGCACCCTCGCGGAAGATGGCATTGATGTTATAAAACAAAATCTTCATTCGAGCGACACCGTTCCGTTCATTACGTTTATGCGTTTCATACAAGCGATGGCTAAGGAGTTGGGATTGTATGTGGCGATATGTTCACGCAACGACGAAAAAAATGTGTTGTCTGCCATTGACAAACTTAGCGAGAAAGAATTTCCTCTTAAGGGAAAGATAGATTGCATTGTCGCCAATTATAACGATAAGAGTAAAAACATAAAAGCCATTGCCCAGCAACTTTCAATATTGACGAAGGCTTGTGTTTTCATTGATGACAACCAATTCGTCCGTGACGAAGTTAGGCAGAACTTGCCCGAGGTGTTTGTGCCTGATTGGGAAAGCCATGACGAACTACTGACGATGCTTGTGGCATGTTGTGTCTTTGACAGATTTGAGCTTTCGTTGAAG
>CALUHX010000077.1 GCA_944320555.1 uncultured Butyricimonas sp.
TGATTCAAAAAATATGCAAGATACTGTGGTTGAACAATATCTCACAAAAGTGGGCTTTTTAAGGGACGACTATATAAGGAAATCCATTGGCGGAATTAAATTGATAATTTGGTGCGTAGTGTTGCCCATAAATTTGGTCGGAGACATCCCTGCCCTGTTTTTGCGTAAGACCTTGGGTATACAGAACTCCTGCCAATCGGTAAGGAAATGTTTTTAAGTTGGCGGAAATTTAGGGGTAGGTGAAAATGGGATGTTCAAAGGAGGTTGCGGAGGAGCCACCAGGCGCAGAAGAGGGCGACGTAGGCGAGAACGACGGGGCGCGACTGGCAGAACCGCCGCAGGCGGGCAAGGCGGCCACGGGGGTCGAACCACGTGGTGATGACGAGGGCGGCGGCATAGGGGATGGAGAGAAGCATAAAGGGGTTGTAGGTAACGGCGTCGGCGAGACGGAGGTGAAGGAGGGCGTGGACGGCGCGCTGGGAGCCGCAGGCGGGGCAGTCGAGTCCGGTGAGGGCGTGGAAGGGGCAGCGGGGCAGCCATGCGGTTTGCTCCGGGTCGGCCGCGAAGAGGATGACGCAGGCGGCCGCCACAAGGACGAGGGCTATCAATTTGTTAGTCAAACAGCGAGGTTTTTATTTGTGTCTTTTTCGCTTCAAAAGTAGTGAAAGAAGGGGAATTTTTGGGCTGTTCGGGAAAAATTTCCTATATTTGCGTGTTTTGTAAGTTAACAGGAATATAACAAACACAGAGATGAGCGAAGAATTAGAGCAAGAGAGAAACGAGTATTCGGCGGATAGCATTCAGGTGCTGGAGGGGCTGGAGGCCGTGCGGGTGCGTCCGTCCATGTATATCGGGGACGTGAACTCGAAAGGGTTGCACCATTTGGTGTATGAGGTTGTGGACAATTCCATAGACGAGGCGTTGGCCGGTTTCTGCAAGCATATCGACGTGACGATAAACGAGGACAATTCGGTGACGGTGGCCGATGACGGCCGGGGAATCCCGACGGAACAGCACCACAAGGAGCGGCGTTCCGCGCTGGAGGTGGTGATGACGGTATTGCATGCGGGAGGCAAGTTTGACAAAGGTTCCTACAAGGTGTCGGGAGGTCTGCATGGAGTGGGCGTGTCGTGTGTGAACGCCTTGTCGACGCGGTTGGTGGTGGACGTTTGCCGCGAGGGGAAGGTGTGGCACCAGGAATACAGCCGCGGAGTGCCGCAGACGGAGGTGACGGTGACGGGAGAGACGGAGCGGACGGGCACGACCATCACGTTCAAGCCTGACGAGACGATATTCACGGAAACCACATACAATTACGACACGCTGGCGTGGAGGCTGCGGGAACTGGCCTATCTGAACCGGGGAATCCGTTTGACGTTGACTGACCGAAGGGAGCAAGACCCGGATTCGGGCGAGTACAAGAGGGACGTGTTCTACTCGGAGCGGGGATTGAGCGAGTTCGTGGAATATTTGGACGCAAGCCGGGAGAAGCTAATCGAAGAGACAATCCACATCACGACGGAGAAGAACGGAATCCCCGTGGAGGTGGCCATGCACTATAACACGGACTTCAAGGAGAATATTTATTCGTATGTGAATAATATCAACACGATAGAAGGAGGAACGCATTTGAACGGATTCCGCCGCGCCGTGATGACTACGCTGAAAGGATACGCAGAGAAAAACGGGCTGCTGAGCAAATTGAAGGTGGACGTGAGCGGGGACGATTTCCGGGAGGGATTGACGGCCATTGTGTCGGTGAAGGTGGCGGAGCCGCAGTTCGAGGGGCAGACGAAGACGAAGTTGGGGAATGCGGAAGTGGGCCCCGCCGTGGCGCAAGCGGTGAGCATGGCTTTGGAGAATTATCTGGAGGAGCACCCGAAAGACGCAAAGACTATCGTGGACAAGGTGATATTGGCGGCACAGGCGCGTAACGCCGCGCGGAAGGCGCGGGAGCTGGTGCAACGGAAGTCGGGCCTGTCAGGCGCGGGACTGCCCGGAAAGTTGGCGGACTGTTCGGACCGTAATCCGGAGAATTGCGAATTATTCCTCGTGGAGGGAGATTCCGCAGGAGGCACGGCAAAGCAAGGCCGCGACAGAAAGTTCCAAGCCATCCTGCCGTTGCGCGGAAAGATTCTGAACGTGGAGAAGGCGCTGGCGCACCGGGTGTGGGGGAGCGAGGAGATTAAGATTATTTTCCAGGCGTTGGGTGTGACGGTGGGAACGGCGGAGGACAGCCGGGCGGTGAATCTGGAGAAGTTGCGCTACCACAAGATTATTGTGATGTCGGATGCGGACGTGGACGGAGCGCATATTGCGACATTGATTATGACACTGTTCTTCCGATACATGCGTCCCGTGATTGAGAACGGGTATTTGTATTTGGCGACCCCGCCATTGTATTCGGTGAAGAAGGGTAAAGAGATGCGGTATTGCTGGACAGAGGAGCAGCGGGTGCAATTGATACAGGAGATGGGGGGCGGCAAGGAGACAGGATTGCACATTCAACGGTACAAAGGTCTGGGCGAGATGAACGCCGACCAGTTGAGGGAGACGACCATGTCGCCGGAGGGCCGCATATTGAAACAGGTGACGATAGAGAACGCGGCGGAGGCGGACCGTATTTTCTCGATGTTGATGGGCGACGACGTGCCGCCGCGGAGGCAGTTCATAGAACAGAACGCCACGTATGCCAATATCGATGCTTAAAGAGTCTGTTCAACAGACTCTTTTTGTTTTCCGGAAGAAGGGACGTGGCTTGGTTTTTGTAGGAGGATACTTTAAAAGATGATGATTATGAGTGTATTTACGAGACGGATAGGACGATTGGCGCGGCAAGCCGGAGTCGGCTTGGTGGCGGTCTTGTGCTTTTCTGCGTGCGCGGGCTTTCGAACCTTGGAGGTGAGCGTGTTGCAGCCGGGCAAGTTGAATCTGGAGAAAAGTAACCTTCGTGTGATGTTTTTGGACCGGAAACTGATTCACGAGACGGACCGGTTCACGGCCGCAGCGCTGTATCAGGCTGTGGGGTTGCGCCGGGCGGATGTGGTGGATTGCTTTTACGACGGGCTTCGTGACGGATTGAGGAACGGGGTGCGCTCCGTGTCATTGACGAAGGGGTTGGGGTTGTCGCCGCGTTATATTCCGGACGGTGTGGTTCCCACCCCGATGACTTTGATGGAAATCAGACGGGGAAACAGGGTCGGAAACAACCAATACATTTTGGGAATGGAGTACTGTGATTTCGGGCTTGTGGGGGGAAGAGAGGTGCATTTGGACGACAATATCCTGCTCCGGCTTTACCGGGTGGCAGACGGGAGCGTTGTGGACGAGGTGCGTAGCGACACGTTGGGATTGAGGGCGGAGACGGTGCCGGGTGACGATTTTGCGACGATATGCAATTTTTTTTATAATAAGGGATGGGCATACGCCGAACGGATGTTGCCCACGTGGAAACCCACGCTGCGGCGCATTTATGGAGGCAACCGGGTGTTGGAACTGGGTGATTACTATTTCGAGCAGGAGAAGTATGACGACGCGCGGACGGTGTGGACGAGAGCGTTGAGCATGAAACCCATCGTGGCGGTGAAGGCCGCCGTCAATCTGGCGTGGCTGTACGAACGGCAGGAGAACTATGAGGCGGCGAAGGCGTTGTTGGAAGCCGCGTTGAAAAGTTATCCGGGCAGGAAGGACCCGGCCTTGCAGAACTATGTGGAGGACTATTTGCGAGACATTCAAGAACGCATTGACACAGAAGACGAAATAACTAATCAATTATAATATCGATTTATATGGAGAACTTTGTTTATTATAATCCTGTGAGAATCCTTTTTGGCGAGGGCAAGATTGCCGAAATAGGACATTACGTCCCGAAGGGAATGAAAGTGATGATGACCTACGGGGGCGGAAGCATCAAAAAGAACGGCGTGTATGATCAAGTGATGAAGGCGTTGACGGGGACGGACGTGGTGGAATTCGGGGGAATAGAACCGAATCCCCATTACGAAACCTTGATGAAGGCCGTGGAGACCGCCCGCCGGGAAGGCGTCGGATTCTTGTTGGCCGTGGGGGGAGGCTCCGTGATTGACGGGACTAAATTCATCGCCGCCGCCGTGGGATACGAAGGCGAGGACCCGTGGAACATTGTGGCCAAGGGAACGCCGGTGAAGGCGGCCATGCCGTTGGCAGCCGTGTTGACATTGCCGGCCACGGGCTCGGAGATGAACTGCGGGGCTGTCATCACGCGGGAGTCCACAAGGGAGAAACTGGCTTTCCACTGCCCGCTGGTGTTCCCGCGGTTCTCGGTCATGGACCCCACTGTGACGTATTCCCTGCCGAAACGGCAGTTGGCCAATGGCGTTGTGGACACATTCGTGCATGTGATGGAGCAGTATTACACGATGACGGAGCATACTGAGATACAAGATAGGTTCTCGGAAGGCATATTGCGGACACTGGTGGCGATAGGTCCCCGCATCATTTCCGCTGACACGCCTGATTATCAAGACCGGGCCAATTTCATGTGGGCCGCCACCATGGGCTTGAACGGTCTCATAGCGGTGGGCGTGGTCGAGGATTGGGCGACGCACCAAATCGGGCACGAATTGACGGCCTTCCACGGGTTGGATCACGGTGTGACGCTCGCCATCGTGCTGCCTGGCGTGATGGAGGCCACGAAAGAGCACCGTCGCCGGAAATTGTTGCAGTTTGGCGAACGGGTGTGGGGAATCGACCCCACCGCTGCTGACGCCGCCGAGCAAGCCATCGCCCGCACGGAGCGGTTCTTCAACAGCCTCGGCGTGAAGACCCGTCTCGGGGACTACGGCGTGGGGATGGAGACCATCGAGCGCATCGAGCGGCGCTTCCGCGACCGCGGCCGATATGCCGTCGGCGGCATTGACGACGTGAACGTGGACAACGTGAAAGCGATATTGGTATCAAGACTATAAGGACACATGCCTCTACAAATATATAAGGCGTCCGCAGGGTCAGGGAAGACATTCGCCCTGACCCTCGAATTTTTTAGGATAGTGTTCGCCGTGCCGGGCGAGTACAAGAACGTGCTGGCCGTGACCTTCACGAATAAAGCGACGGGTGAGATGAAGTCACGTATCGTGTGCGAGTTGAACAAGTTAGCGGTGGGAGAGAAGAGCGACTATCGGGAAGAGTTGAAGCGGTCGCTGGGCTTGACGGACGGGCAGATACGCACGCGGGCGGAGACGTTGCGCACATTGGTGCTGCATGACTATGGGCGGCTGTCCGTGACGACCATAGACAAGTTCTTCCAGCGTGTCATCAAAGCGTTCACGAAAGAGTTGGGGATATTTCCCGGTTACAATGTGGAACTGGACAGTGATTACGTGCTGGCGAGAGCGGTGGACCAAGTGATGCAACGCATGAACGCCGACTGGGACTTGCGGGCGTGGGTGATGGAACTGATGAGCGCCAGCGTGGAAGATGCCCGCTCGTGGAATGTGAAGGATAAAATCGCCACTTTGGGCAAAGAATTGTTTGGCGAGCGGTACATGCTTTTCGAGGAACGGGTGAAGCGGCATATCAACGACCGGGAGTTCCTGCGGGCTTACCGTTTGTTCCTGCGGCAGGTGGCGGAGGAATTCGAGCGGCGATTGCGGGCCTACGGTGATGCGGCGTGCGGATTGATGGCCGAACAAGGACTACAACCGTCAGATTTTAAAGGAGGAACGAGGAGTTTTGCGAACTATTTCTTGAAGATGCGCGATGGGACGCTGGAGGGTTTCTCGGACACTGTCCGCAATGTCGTCGACAATCTCGAGGCGTGGACGACAAAGAAGACAGACCCGGCGACAAAGGCGCGGGTGGAGGCCGTCTTCCCGGATTTGAACGAGTGGCTGAAGAACAGTATTGCGTATTACGACGGGCACCTGAGGGCTTACAATTCGGCCCGAATGTTGTCGGACAACCTTTATCAGTTGGGCATCATGCAAGACCTCTATGGGGAAATCCGTTCGTATTGCGAGGAAAAAGGATTGATGTTGTTGAGTGACACGACACACATACTGAACGTGTTGATAGCCGGGAACGACACCTCTTTCCTCTTCGAGAAGACCGGCAATTTCTACAAACACGTGATGATTGACGAGTTTCAGGACACGTCCGCCATGCAGTGGGCGAATTTCCGGCCTTTGGTGGTGAACACGCTGGCGGAAGGGGGCAAAGCGATGGTGGTGGGCGATGTGAAGCAGAGCATTTACCGCTGGCGCAACGGCGACTGGCGGTTGCTGGCCGACGGGGTGGAACGGGAATTCGCCACGTGGGGGGTGGAGAACGTGTCGTTGAACAAGAACTGGCGGAGTCGCAGTGAAATCGTCGCTTTCAACAACTTGATTTTCGACCAGTCGGCCAAGCAGTTGCGAGAACTGTACGATGCGGAGTGTGGAAATTACAACCCTTATTCTTCCGCCATCACGGACGCTTACGCCGCACAGCGGCAGGAGGCACAAAAACGGACGGGCGGCCGAGTGGAAATCCGCTTTGGCGGGGAGAAGCAGGAGGAAGGAAGTGCGGCGGAGATATTGGGACGGGTGGTGGACATCCTTTGCGACACGCTCGACCGGGGTGGAAAGTTGAAAGATTGCGTGATACTCGTGCGGGGCGGCAAGGAGGGAGAGGCCGTGGCCGATTACTTGATGGAATACAACAAAACAAAAGGCTCCGATGTGCCCATCCGTTTTATTTCCAACGATTCCCTCTACGTGGCGGCTTCGCCGTACGTGGAAATCATTGTGAATGTGCTGGCCTATATGGCGGAGCCTTATGACGCAGTGAACCGTGCCATGCTGCTTTACAATCTGCGGACCTTTGCGGGAAAGGGCGAGACGGAAACGCTGGACTCGTTGTTCAAGGCGGCGGCCGACCCGGAAGTCTTCCTGCGCGAGGCGGACGTTCCCTTCCTGAAGGAGGCCGGGCAACAGTCTTCAGCCTCGCTTTACGAGTTGGTGGAACAGATAATCGACGCTTTCGGGCTGAAGGAACGAACGGAGGAAGTGCCTTATCTGGTGGCCTTTCAGGACATTGTGTTCGAGTACGAGGGCAACAACACGAACAGCATTCCCCTCTTTCTGGAGTGGTGGGAAAAAGAGCGGGGCAAGCGGGTGCTTTCCACCTCGGAGGAGGTGGACGCTGTCCGGGTGCTTACGATTCACAAGTCCAAGGGATTGGAGTTTGGGACGGTGATAATTCCCTTTTGCGACTGGGATTTGGACGACACGCGGCACGGCCGGCGGCTGTGGTGCGCCAACCGGGAGGAAGGGTTCTCGGATTTGGAAATCGCTCCGTTGAATTATTCTTCTCGATTGATGGACAGCTATTTTAAAGACGACTATTTGGAGGAACACATGAAGTCGTATGTGGATAATCTGAATTTACTCTACGTGGCCCTGACGCGGGCGGAGCGGGAACTTTACGTGTTGCCTTATGCGCCGAAAGTGACGAAGGAGGGAAAACCGGCGAACATCGGGGCCTTCCTCTACCAAGTGTTGGAGCGGTTGGGAAGCGAGGGGCGTTTGCCCGGATGGCAATCCGAGGAAATGGTATTTGCCGGCGGGGAGCGGGAGTCGCTGGCTTCCGGAGAAGAATCCCCGGAGGACGGTACGCTGTCCTTGGACGCTTATCCGGTGTACGACTTGGGAGAACGGGTGAGCGTGCGCTATAGCCACGAGGATTACACGGACCCCGAGAACGCCGGACTCTCGGCAGTGGACGAGGGCAAACTGCTGCACGAGATTTTCCGCCGGATACGGACAATCGCCGACGCCGACGGGGCAGTGGACGAGTTGTGGCGGACGGGAGTGATTCCCCAAGAGGAACGGGAGTATTATCAGGAGCAGGTGCGCGGATATTTGACGGAAGGCGCGCCTTCGGCATGGTTCGACGGCAGCTACGCCGTGGTGTGCGAACGGGACATTCTGCTGCCGGACGCGGGAATGGCGCGGCCGGATCGGGTGATGCTTCGGGGCGACGAGGCGGTGGTGGTGGATTACAAGTTTGGTCGGAAAGAAGAGAAGGCGTACCGGAGACAGGTGGGATTCTATTGCAAATTGTTGCGACAGATGGGTTACAGACGGGTGGAGGGACACATTTGGTACGTGACGCTGGGGAAAATTGAGACCGTGACGGCGGGGCGGGAATAGGCGGGGGTTGGTCGCACCCGCGCCAAAGCTGCGTTAGGCTTGCGCTTGTTTTCTAACGAATAAGCAGCGTATCAGCAACGTATCAACCATGCTCGCAAACATGGTTGATACGTTGCTGATACGTGTGTTGTCAATGGCAAATAGGGCGGAAGTATGGCGCAAGTGTGACGGAGCCGGGGAGAAGGAAGAATGTTTTTGGGAATCGGGTTGGATAAGTGAAAAATTAACCTTACTTTTGGATGTGACCAATAATCAGAATGGACTTATGACAAACGAGACTAAAAATTCGGCGACCTCCGCGGAAGGAGGAAACAAAAACATAAATTTTGCGTATAAAGGCATTCGTGCGGCGTGCAGCCCAGAGGTGGACATGGACGGACGGAAACGGTATCGGACGGTGTTCCGGGCGGACGAGTTGTCGACGCTGTATGTGGACACCGAGTTCGTGAACTTGCAGTACGGGCGGAAGACGTGGAAGGCGAGGCTGGAAGGGCTTCTGTTCGGTATGGAGGGAGAGCAGGCGACGCTGGTGGCGCACAGAGCGGGGGAGTTGGAGATACCTTCCACGGAAGCGGAGGTGAACTTGGCAACCGATTTCCGGCCGGAGGATTGCGGAGGGATGGAACTTTGTGAGGGGGCGTATCGGGTGCAGATGGTGATAGACGGAGTGGCGGCGGTGTCGGACGAGATATGCGTGGTGGAGGCCCGTGGGGGATGGCGGGAGTACATGACGCTGCTGGGGTGCGGCTTGAACCGCACGGCTGACGCAAAGGAAAATCTGCAACGGATGGATTCATACGCGGCGTTAAAGCACGATCCCGAGGGGAAGGTTTGCTTGTTTCTGTTGGCGGAAAACAAGCTGGGGCGGGAGTGGACGTACGAGTTTGAATTGAGCGTGGCGACGGCGGACGGAGTGTCGAAAGGCTGCCGGACGATAAAGGGCAACCAGTTCGTGCAGAACCGGAAGGGGCAGAAGTTCATTTATTTCGTGGTGGAAGTGGCGGACGGACTGCTTGATTTCTGGCTGCCGGGGCATTACGTGGTGCGGCTGTTTTGTTTCGGGGAGGAAATGGTGACGTTGCCGCTGGAAATCGGGGAGGAGGACGCATTGGCGACGGAGCAGGAGGGACAAGCGGCGGTGGAGGAGACTGCCGCGGTCGAAGAGGCGGAGGAGAAGGAAAAGAAGCCGAGGAGTAAAGAGGAGATATTGGCTCCATTAAACGAGATGGTGGGGTTACGGAAAGTGAAGGAGGAACTGACACATTTGTACGAGTTGAGCGAGTTTGCCAAGTTGCGACAAGAGAACGGGTTTAATGACGAGGCGCCATGCTTGAACATGGTGTTCATGGGGCAACCGGGGACAGGAAAGCACAGCGTGGCGGAGTTGACGGGGAAAATATTCGCAGAGTTGGGTGTGCTTTGCGACGGCCGGGTGCGCCGCTACCGGCGAGAGGATTTGAGTGTGCCGGGATACGCAGCCGAAAGCCAGTTGGTGGAGAAGGCAGTGAAGGCGAGCGCGGGAGGGGTGTTGCTGATTGAAGACGCAGACGAGCTTTGTCCGACGAACGATCCGAACGACGCAGGAATACGAATATTGACCGCGCTGACGGCGGCCTTGGAAACGAACAAGGAGCCATTGATTGCTATTTTGGCCGGGGACGGGCAGGTACTTCGGATGATGCTGGAGGGGATACCCGACTTGCAGGCGTGTTTCCCGAACGAACTGCCGTTTGAGAATTATACGGCGGACGAGTTGGTGGAACTCACGCGGCGGATGTTGGAGCGCAAGCAGTTCACGTTCACCCCGGAGGCGGAGCGCAAATTCTTCGACATGGTGAGAAACGCGGTCGTGGCGGGCGAGACGGAGTTTTCGAACGGGTTGTTTGTGGAGGAGCGGCTGAACGACGCCGCAGCCCGGCTGGCGAAGCGGCTGATGTCCGCGCCGGAAACCCGGCGCACGAGGGAGGAGATGATGCGTATCCGAGAGGAGGACATCGTGCCGGAGGAGCGTCCCGACCCGAAACAGTCGATACAAAAATTCAAGGACATGGTGGCCTCGAAGCAGTTGAAAACGGATTTGATAGGATACATCAATTATGTTTATTTCATCCGGGAGCGGCAGCGGCATGGGTTCGCCGACGTGATACCGCCATTGCACATGATATTCATGGGACACCCGGGGACAGGGAAAACAACGGTGGCGCAGATGCTGGCCGAGATATTGGAGTCGGCGGGCGTGTTGGCTACCCGTAACGTGACGGTGAGGGGACGAGGGGAACTGGTGGGCGACGGAAGCGTGCCGCCGCAGCAGATAGCGTTGTACGCGTTCGAGCAGGCGAGGGGCGGTTTGTTGTTCTTGGAGAACGCACAGTCTTTTTTCCAGGACGCGGCGGGAGCGGCAGTGCTGAGCGTGATACTCGGGCAGTTGTCCGAGACGGAGAACGGGGACACGGTGGTGGTGCTGAGCGGCGACCCGGTCGAGATGGAAAAGGCGTTGGGGCGGAATCCGAAGATAAGGGCGTTGTTTCCCTATCAATTCAATTTCGAAGATTACACGCCGGAGGAGCTGCTTGACATTGCGGAACGGAAAATCACGGAGCGCGAATACGCCCTCGACCCGCAGGCAAGAGAGGCTTTCCGGACGTTGATAGATCGGATGTGCGAGGAAAACGACAAGCATCTGGGAAACGCATTGTTCGTGGAGAAGATGGTGGACAAGGCGATACGCAGCCTTTCGGTCCGCACGATGAAAATCCGGAACGAGCGGGAACTGACCCGTGAGGAGTTGACGACGCTGACGGCGGCAGACATTCCCTCAGCGACGACGGAGCTTCCGAACACGTATCGGAACGTTTTTGACGAGAAAGGAATCGCCGCGGCGTTGAAGGAGCTGGACCACATGGTGGGACAGCAAAAGATGAAGAAACAGATACACGATTTCGTGGATTTGGCCCGTCATTACAACCAGCAAGGGGTGAAGTTGAACACGAGGCTGTCGTTACAGTGGTGTTTCACGGGCAATTCCGGAATGGGCAAGGGCACGGTGGCGCGGATAATCGCCCGTATTTACAAGGCGATGGGGATAATCGACCGGGAGACGGTGGTCAATTTCAAGGTGGACCGCCTAGCGGGAATGACGGAGGAGGAGGTGGCGCAGGCCGTGGGAGGAGCATTGGCGCAGTCGAAAGGGGGACTGTTCTTCTACGACGAGGACTCGAACAAGCTGAACGAGGTGGCGGGACTGAGGGACCGGGCGCGGGCGGTGTTGGTGAACCAACTGGCGACGCAACCGGGGGCGTACACGGTGATTTACGCCAAACAGGAAGCTCCGCGGCTGATATTGAACGACGACGTGCAAGGCGTGTCGGACATGATCAACGTGCTTGAGTTTGAGGATTACACGCAGGACGAGCTGATGGAAATCTTGAAACGCGACCTAGCCACGGAGCAGTGCCGCATGACGCGCACGGCGCAGCAGCACATGGCCTCGTTCATCGCACTGTTGGTGGAGAACAAAAAACGCAACCACGCCAGCGCGCGGTTGATTAAATTGGTGGCGGAGATGATGGTGCGCAACCGCATCCAACGGCTGACCCGCAACAAGACTGCAGCGGAGCGGGAAAAGACCCGCAGCGTGACGAAACAGGACGTGGAAATGTTCACTCCGGAATTCCTCGCGGGCATGACAACGGAACGCAAGACGATAGGATATAAGCGGTAAAACGCGTATATTCGCGCAATGAAAAACGTGTAGTTTAATAAACAATTCTGACACATGGCCATATTTTTCTACCAAAAAGAAGCGACAGTGTACGCCGCACACTATAAACAAGCGGAAAATCCTTTGGACGTGAGCAAGCTGGAGTGGTTGTTCAGCGGCGCCAAGAAGTTGAACGAGGAGCGAGTGGAGGGTTTCTTCGTGGGGCCCCGGCGGGAGATGATCACGCCGTGGAGCACGAACGCCGTGGAAATCACTCAGAACATGGGGATAGAGGGCATTCTCCGCATTGAGGAGTTTACCCGGGTGAAGGACGAGAAAGCGCCATACGACCCGATGTTGCAGGCGTTCTACCGGGGATTGGACCAACATGTTTACACGATAGACAAGCAGCCGGACCCGATAGTCCATATCGAGGATATCCGGGAATATAACCAACGTGAGGGATTGGCGTTAAGCGAGGAGGAAATCGCTTATTTGGAGGGATTGGCCAAAAAGCTGGGCCGCCCGTTGACGGACTCGGAGGTGTTCGGCTTCTCGCAGGTGAATTCCGAACATTGCCGGCACAAGATATTTGGCGGAACGTTCATCGTGGACGGGGAGGAAAAGGATGAGTCCTTGTTCGCCATGATTAAAAAGACATCGAGGACAAACCCGAACCGCATCGTTTCGGCCTATAAGGACAATTGTGCGTTTCTGGAAGGACCGGAGGCCGAGCAGTTCGCCCCGCGAACGCAGGACAAGCCGGACTATTATGAGACGAAGAAGATAGGCACGGTAATCTCGCTGAAGGCTGAGACTCACAATTTCCCGACGACCGTGGAGCCATTCAACGGCGCGGCCACAGGCTCCGGAGGGGAAATCCGCGACCGGATAGCCGGTGGGCAGGCCGCCTTGCCGTTGGCAGGAACGGCTGTTTACATGACTTCCTATCCTCGGTTGGACGGTGGCCGGCCGTGGGAAGAGGCCATAAATCCCCGCAAGTGGTTGTATCAGACTCCGGAGGATATTTTGATAAAAGCCTCGAACGGAGCTTCCGATTTTGGCAACAAGTTCGGACAGCCGCTTATCGTGGGGTCGTTGTTGACATTCGAGCATGAAGAAAATGGAAAGACTTACGGATACGACAAAGTAATCATGCAAGCGGGGGGCGTGGGATTTGGCAATCGGGTTCAAGCGATGAAGCAGACGCCGGAGCCGGGCGAGGAGGTAGTGTTGCTCGGCGGCGACAATTACCGCATCGGCATGGGCGGCGGTGCCGTGTCGTCCGTGGACACGGGGCAGTATGCCAACGCCATCGAACTGAATGCCGTGCAACGCTCGAATCCGGAAATGCAAAAGCGGGTGTGCAACGCGATACGCGCCATGGCGGAGAGCGATCACAATCCCATCGTGTCCATCCACGACCACGGGGCGGGCGGCCATTTGAACTGCCTGTCGGAGCTGGTGGAGGAGACGGGCGGCGTGATACACATCGACAGGTTGCCTATCGGCGACCCTACGTTGTCGGACAAGGAAATAGTGGGCAACGAGTCGCAGGAGCGCATGGGATTGGTGCTCAAAAAGAATGACGTGGACACCTTGAAAAGAGTGGCCGATCGGGAACGTGCTCCGATGTACGTAATCGGGGAGACGACGGGCGATCATCGCTTTGTGTTCGAGGACGGACGGACGGGCGAGAAGCCGATAGATTTGGAGATGAGCGACATGTTCGGGAATCCTCCGAAGACGGTGATGGTCGATAAGACCGTGAGAGAGCATTACGCTGATTTGGAATACGACGAAGAAAAGTTGGCTTGTTATATAGAAGACGTGTTGCAGACGGAGGCTGTGGCTTGCAAGGACTGGCTGACGAACAAGGTTGACCGTTCGGTGGGAGGCCGTGTGGCCCGTCAGCAATGCGTGGGACCGCTGCATTTGCCGTTGAGTGATTTGGGAGCCGTGGCGTTGGATTACAAGGGCGAGCGGGGAATCGCAACTTCCATTGGTCATGCGCCGGTGGCCGCTTTAATCAATCCGGCGAGCGGTTCGCGTCTGGCGATAGCGGAGGCGTTGACCAATCTGGTATGGGCGCCCATTGAGCAAGGCATACGGGGCGTTTCGTTGTCGGCCAATTGGATGTGGCCCTGCAAGAACGAGGGAGAGGACGCCCGACTGTACAAGGCCGTGGAAGCGGCCAGCGATTTCGCAATCGCATTAGGCGTTAACATTCCTACGGGAAAAGACTCCCTCTCGATGACGCAGAAATACGGGCAGGAAAAGGTGTATGCCCCGGGCACGGTGATTATTTCCACTGTGGGAGAGGTGAAAGACATCAAGAAAATAGTTTCCCCTGTGTTGAAAGCGGACAAGGAAACCGAAATCGTGTATGTCGACTTCTCGTTCGACAAACTGAAGCTGGGTGGTTCCAGTTTCGCACAAGTGCTGAACAAGGTGGGAAAGGAGGCTCCGGACGTGAAAGACGCCGATTATTTCGTGGCGGCCTTCACGGCAGTGCAACGGTTGGTGGAAGAGGGATATGTCCTTGCCGGACATGACATCTCCGCCGGTGGCATAATCACGACGTTGCTGGAGATGTGTTTCGCCGACAACCGGTTGGGATTGGACATCGACCTTTCGTATCTGACCGAGAAGGATATCGTGAAGATTCTTTTCGCCGAGAATCCGGGAGTGCTGATGCAAATCAAAGACTGCAAGGCCGTCGCCGCCATTTTGGACGAAATGGGAGTGGCCTACAATTTCTTGGGCCGTCCGGGAGAATCGGGAGAGTTGAACATCAAGAAAGACGACGAAGAATGGGCGTTGGACATTCCTTCGCTGCGTGACGCATGGTTCAAGACCTCTTATTTGCTCGATTGCCGTCAGAGCGGCGGCAAGTGCGCTTCCGAGCGGTTCAAAAACTATAAGCGCAATGAGCTGAAATACATATTCCCCAAGGGATTCACCGGCAAGCTGGCCCAATATGGGCTGACGATGGACCGCAAAGGCCAGTCGGGAATACGAGCCGCCGTCATCCGCGAAAAAGGCTGCCAATGTGAGCGGGAATCGGCGTGGATGTTGCATTTGGCAGGATTTGACGTGAGGGACGTGCACATGACCGACCTCGTGAGCGGTCGGGAGACGCTGGAAGACGTGAATATGATTGTCTTTGTGGGAGGGTTCTCCAATTCCGACGTGCTGGGGTCGGCCAAAGGCTGGGCCGGTGCTTTCAAGTACAATGAAAAAGCGCGCACGGCCTTGGAGAATTTCTACAAACGTCCGGACACGCTGAGCGTGGGCATTTGCAACGGATGTCAATTAATGGCGGAGTTGAATTTGATTTATCCGGAACACGGGGAACATCCCAAGTTGGCCCACAATGATTCCCACAAATTGGAGTCGGGATTCGTGGGTGTGGAAATCATGGAGACGAATTCCGTGTTTTTGAAGCCATTGGCGGGGTGCCGTCTGGGAATCTGGATCGCACACGGAGAAGGCAAGTTCACGCTGCCTTACACCCAAAGCGAGTATAACGTGCCCATGCGGTACACGTATGACCGTTATCCCGCCAATCCGAACGGCTCGCCATTCGGTGTCGCCGCCATTTGCAGCAAAGACGGCCGCCATCTGGCCATGATGCCCCACTTGGAGCGGGCATTGTATCCGTGGAACTGGGCGTATTATGCCGAAGGCCGCGAGAGTGACGAGGTGAGTCCGTGGATTGAGGCGTGGGTGAACGCCCGGAAATGGATAGAGGAGCATAAAACGAATGAATTGTAAAACCGAAAAGGGGCGGGACGGAAAGTCCTGCCTCTTTTCTTAAAAATGCGAAAATATGAACGTAGAGGAAGTCTATCCTTTGGCCGTGGAGTTTCGCAGGCATTTCCATGAATATCCGGAATTCGCCATGCAGGAAACGGAGACACAGCGGTATATACAAGGGGTGTTGGAACGGTATGGGATAGCCAACACGACGGTGGGAACGGGAATTATCGCCACAGTGGGAGAGGGGAGACGCTGCGTGGCCATCCGGGCCGACATGGACGCTTTGAAAGTGAGGGAGGAGACCGGATTACCTTTTGCCTCGAAACGGGAAGGCATGATGCACGCCTGCGGCCACGACATGCACATGGCCATGGCGTTGGGAGCCGCATTGATGTTGAAATCCAGGGAAAAAGAGTTGATGGGGACGGTGAAGATTCTGTTTCAGCCCAGTGAGGAACGTAGGCCGGGAGGGGCACGGTTGTTGTTGCCAGAGGTGTTGAAAGATCCGGCACCACAAGCGATTTTCGGGCAGCACGTGTTTCCGGAACTGCCGGTGGGCACGGTGGGAATCCGTTCCGGAGCTTTTTTCGCATCCTCGGACAATATTATTTTCACAGTGGAAGGCAAAGGAACACACGCCGCCATGCCCCACAAAGGGTCGGATCCGATACTTGCCACCGCCTGTCTGGTGCAGTTTTACCAGACATTGGTCAGCAAATTCCGAAACCCGTTGACTCCCGCCGTTATTTCAATCACATCGATACATGGAGGGACGTGCAACAATGTGATTCCGGACAAGGTGGAAGTGCTGGGAACGGTGCGCACGCACGACAACGCTTTGCGTCGCCGGATATTCGAGTTGATAGACGAAAAATCAGAAGCTATTTGCGCCTTGTATGGTTGTACTTTTCATCGGGACAAAACATGGAACGGGCTTCCCGTCCTTGTGAACGACCCGGAGCTGGCCCGTTTTGTGGAGAAGAACGCCGCACGGCTTTTGGGGAGCGGGAACGTTGTTCCGATGGATTATTTGACGTTGGGGGAGGATTTCGCTATATATTTGGAAAAGATTCCCGGCGCATTTTGGGTGTTAGGAGTGCGACCTCTTGAGATGGAAACGATGGCTCCGTTGCACAATCCCCACATGTCGCCTTCAGAGGAGGCCCTTCGCATAGGCATGGCCCTTATGGTGGAGAATTGTGTCCGCTTTCTGGCAGGCGGGGAATGAAAAATTTCACACGTGACGGAATGCCATCAACGGCAAAAAGCAAAAAACCCGTCCTTGCCATAAAGGGGGACGGGGAAGGGACATTCAGTAAATGTTCAAAAAATATAAGGCGGCATGTGTAAATGAGCTTAGTTTTTCATTTCACATGCCATC
>CALUHX010000078.1 GCA_944320555.1 uncultured Butyricimonas sp.
CAGACAGCCCGAGCACGTCCAGTATCGGCTTGTCGTACTCGTCAACCAGCACCACGCACCGCCTCCCCGTCTGCTCGCAAGACTCATGCAGCACCCGAATAAAACGCAGCCCCCTATCAAGACTCTTGTCCGGAACTATGCCATACTTTTCCTCCCAAAGGGTCAGTTTAAAATCGATGACCTCCTCCAGTTTTCCGACCTGCGTAAAATCTATCCCGTTGAAATCCACATGGAACACCGGGTACTCCAGCCACTCCTTCTCCAACCCGTCTATCTTCAACCCCTTGAACAACTCCTTGCGACCCAAGAAATAGTTCTCCAGCGTGGAGACCAGCAGACTCTTCCCGAATCGCCGCGGACGGCTCAAAAAATAAATTTTCCCCTCCGTCGCAAGGGAATAAATCAAGTCCGTCTTGTCCACGTACACGTAACCTTCCGTGACTATCTGCTCGAAACTCTGGATGCCTATCGGATACTTCATAACATCTACTCTTTTCGTTCGTCTTACAAAGATAACATTTTCCTCCCGAAAAACAATCGAGCGGGAAGCATTTCACACACAACGCAAAACTCCGCGCACAAAACAACAAAGTCCCCCCATCGCGTTCCCAACAACCAACCTTTCCCCAAAAGACCACGACAATAAAAACATGCGCGGCCGTTACGTCTGTCACAGACTTGCTGCGCATGCCTACTTAAACAATAATGAATATGTATGAACTATTGCATCTGAGCCGACATTCGCAACGAACGTCACCGTCCCGTCGCTTGCAGATACTCCCGTTTTTTCACCTCGTAATTCGTGTACGCCTCCACGTATTTGTCCCGGCTTTGCTGGTAAAGCGTCTGGGCGTCGAGCAAATCACTGATTGTCGCCGTTCCCGCCTGGTAATAATCGGTGTTCAGGCGAAGATTCTCCGTGCTTTGCTCTATCGACTCCTTGGCGATGGCCAACTGCTTGCAGGCGTCCGCCATGTCGTTCCACGTCTTTCTCATCCGGATAATCAACAACTGGCTTTGCTCGAGCTTCACGTTCTCCGCGTTGCGCACCTCCGTCTTCCGCCGCTTCAACTCATGGGAACCTCCCCACCAGTCGGACAAAGGCACGGAAACAGACACCATACCCAGCCAATTGGTCCTCGACTTATCCATAAAATCGTTGTAAAGGTATCCTCCACCGACCACCACGGAAGGCAAACACTTCCCCAGCGAGAGCTTATATTGCGTCTTATTCGCCTCCAACTGCTTGTCAAGCAACTGATACTCGTTGACCTGCCCCAGCGCCGACTCCGGCGACACGTAAAGGGAAGCGGGATTCGCGGAAAAATCGTAATCCACGACAAACGCCACGTCTATGCTGTCTTGGAAATGCCCGATGTACTGCGCCAACAGGTCGCGGGCGACCCGCAAAGCGTTCTCCACCTGAATCCGGGTTATCCGCATCTCGTTCCTTTTCAAGCGCACTTGCAGGAGGTCGTTGCGGTTCCTTATTCCTGCGTCCACAGCCGCCCGCGCGTCTTTCTCCGCATTGGCCAACTGCGTTTCCACCTGATGCAACGTGACCAACTTCTCCTTCAACATCACGATTTGCCAAAAATAACTCTCTGTGGTCAGCCGAATTTCGTTTTCCGTCAGATTCCGCCGCAACCGGCTGGCCTCCTCGCCTATCTTGGCCAGTTGGTTGCCCCTCACGACCTGCCCTCCCACGAAGACGGGCTGCGTGGCGGTGACACCGGCAACCAAGCCGTTCTTCAACATGGAAACGCTCGACTCGCCCATGTCCATGTACAGGAATCCCTTGTTCGAGACAAAACCGCCTCCCATTGCGGAGAGCGTCGGGAAATAATTCACAAACGCCTCCTTGCGTCGCGCCTCCGACATTCTCACCTCGTTGTCGGCGTTGCGCAATTTCAGATTGTTGTTCACGGCTTCCTCGACGCATTCCTCCAGCGTGTAAGCCGTCTGGGCCGAAGCCGGAAAGCAAGCCGCCCAGCCCAACAGCAAAACATATACTATCCTTTTCATTTTGCTCATTTATTGTTTTTCTAACATTTCCGAATCACGTCTCTTCCTATCCGAGCCCTCGAATATCAACAAATAACTCACAGGCAGCACGGTAAGAATGAACACCATGGATATGAGCGTCCCGTAGCAAATGACCGTGCCCATCGGCATCCACAAGCCGCTCTTGCCCAATATCATTGGAATCACGCCCATCGAGGCCGCGGCTGATGTTAAGAATATCGGGCGCATACGGCGGCTTGCCGAATGCCATATCGCCTCCCGCACGCACATCTTTTCCTTCACCCGCAACTCTTCCGCATAGTCGAACATGATGATGCCGTTGCGCACGATGATACCCATCAAACTGACGATACCCAGCACGCAAGTTATGCTGAACGCCACTCCCTGTATCTTAATGCCCATAGCCGTCCCGAACAGGCTGAGCAACATGGCGGAGAAAAGAAGCAACGCCAAATTTATCTTGCGGAAATGGGCAAGCAAAATGAAGAAAATAATCGCAGCCGCAATGACAAGTCCTCCCATCACCGGAGTCATCTTTTCAGCACTGTCCTCCAGCTCCCCGCCATAAACCATTGCCACATCAGGCGACCAACTCATCTCCCCTATCTTTTCCTGCAACTTGCTCGTGACGGCAATACTGTTAAACCCTCGTTTCAAATCGGCCATCACCGTAATCGTCGGGACTCCGTTGCGAAGCACGATTTGCCCGTGCCGCACGACCGGCACCACATCCGCCACTTGGCGGAGGGGCACGTTCCTCAGCCCGCCCATCACGGGAATCAGCTCGTCCTCGAGCATACTTGCCGCGGCGGAATCCGCACGGGTGCTCTTCAACACCACCGGGACACGCTGGTCGCCTTCCCAAATATCCGCCACGCCCATGCCGTCGCCATACCGCATGGCGAGCGTCGTCTCCACTCCGATGTTCGACACACCAAGCCGGACCGCCTCGTCCTCCCGCAGGCGGACTTCCGCCGTGGCCTGCGGCTCGTTGTAATTCGTCCTCACCAACTGCAACTCCGGAAGCGAGTGCATCAAGGCTATCATCTTGTCGGCCTCCCGCAGCAGGGTATCGATGTCCTGTCCGCTCAACCGCACTTCAATCGGACAATTCGGCTCGTTGTAGCTCAACTGCTTGAATTTCACCATCGCCTTCGGAAAATAGGCGGCGTACTTGTCCGCATAATCGTCCAACACGGCTTCCGTCGCCTCGTTACCCGTCGTGTTCACGATGAATTGCGCGTAATTGGTGCCCGCTATCTGAGGGGCGTATGCCGTGTGGAACCGCGGAGAAGAGCAACCTTGGAAAGAAGTCACCGACACCACCCGCTCGTCCTTCCTAAGAATGCCCTCCAAACTGTCCGCCACGGCGGAAGTCTCCTCCAACGACGACCCCGTGGGCAAATAAATCTCCACGGCGAACTGGTTGCGGTCCGCGTTGGGCAATATCCGCTGGGGCAACTCCATCATCATAAAAGCCCCCGCCACGATAGAAACGATTCCCATGCAAACTGTCGTCTTGGGACATGAGAAACAAACATCGAGCAATCGGTCATACCAGCGTTGTAGCAAGTCAAGAAAAGAAAAGCTCTTCTTCCCGTCCATGCGCAATTTCCCCTGAATGGGCTTGCGGATAAAAAAGAACTGCATGAAAGGCACGAGCAGCGTGGCTATCAATAGCGACACGCCCAACACGATTGTGACCGCCCAAGGGAATAAAGCCAACAAATCATACACCATTCCCGTACACGTGAAAAGGAACGGAAAAAACGTGATGCTGATGGCCAGCGTGGCCGAGAATATCGACTTGAAGAAATGCGTCGTGCTTTCAATCGAAGCGTGCCATCGAGATTTCCCCTCCCCTATCTGTTCCAAATAATTGTCGATAATCACGATGGAATTGTCCACAATCATGCCCAACGTCATAATCAATGCTGCCAGCGTGACCGTGTTCAATTCTATCCCAAACGCATAATACAATCCCAACGAAATGAATATCGTAATCGGGATGGTGGAAGCCGCCACCAAGGCCACCCGCATGGGCAAAAGCAGCATGACCACGATGACCACCGCCACGATGGCGATGACCAACTCTTTCAAAAAAGTAGCGACACTGTCGCCCACCACCTTGCTCTGGTCCGTGATGCGGTAGATGTTCACCTCCTCCGGCAACGTCCGTTGGAAAGCCTCCAGCTCGCGGTTGATGTCCTCGCCCATCTTCACGACATTCTGCCCCTTCTTCATCTCCACGCTAAGCAACAAGCACTTCTTCCCGTTGTTCGTGATGCGGCTGTCCGCGTCGGGATACTCCCGCTTCACCGTCGCGATATCCTTCAGCCGGATATTGGTGCCGTCCGGCGAGACGTAGACAATCTGCTGCTCGATGTCGTACACCGTGTTGAACGACTTCGCCACATGCACGGGCATCACGTAACGCCCGTCCTTGACCCGTCCTCCCGCCACCGAGAAGTCCTTCTGGAACAGCGAGGCCGCCACCGCCTGTTCCCCAAGCCCGTAATTGGCCAGACGCTCGTTATCCAAATAAATGGAAATCTGCTCGTCCCGCATGCCGCTGACCGTCATTCTCCCCACGCTTGGGATTGTCCGCAGGCGGTCCTGCAAGTCGTCCATGTAATCGTCCAACTCCCGGTAGGTCTTGTCGTCGCTTTCCATCGTGACGAGCAAGGATGACGTGTCCCCGAAATCGTCCTGCACCACGATGGCGAGCACATTCTGCGGCAAACTGCTCTTGAACGCCTGCACGCCATGCTTGAACTTGCTCCAAAAACCATCCGAGTCCTTCAAATCATCATTGAGTTGGACCATGATGTAGACAATCCCGTCGCGACACATCGCACTCGTCTTTTCCTTCCGCACCTCTTTGAAGGTGAAAATGTAATTCTCAAGAGGCTTGGCCACCTGCTCCTCCATCTCTTCCACCGTGTTGCCGGGAGCCACCGCCACCACGATTCCCTGGCGGATGGTGAAATCGGGAAACTCGTTCTTGCGCATATTGGGCAAACTGTAAATCCCGAACGCGATCAGGCAGCATACCACCAAAATAATCACCTGGCGGTAGTGCATGGCCCATTCCACAATGCCGTATTTCTTTCTCATGCCCCGACTCATTTAGATACCACAACCGTTCCCTCACACACCTTCCGCCGCCCCCCGCAAATCACCCTCTCCCCTTCCCGCAAGCCTTCCACGATGGTCACCCCGTCCGCCTGATACGCCCCGCACGTCACGGTCCGGCGTTCCGCCCGTCCGTTCTCGTTCACCCACACGAAATGGGAATTGTCGTCCCCGATTTGCACCAACGCCGCCGGAATGACAATCGCACCCTCAAGCGCCGGCTGGTCCACCACCACCGTGGCCACCATGCCCGGCAGCAACGCCCCGTCGTTGTCCTCCACCCTCACTTTCACCTCATACGAGCGGGACACTGGATCGGCAATCACCCCCTTCTCCACCACGCGGCCCGCGTACCGCCGCCCCGGCAATGCCGAAATCTCAATCTCCGCCCCCTGACGGATGCTGACCCTCGAAATCTCGTTCTCCGGCACGGGGATGACCACGTTCAACACCTCCGTCGTCACCAACTTCACCACCGGTATCCCGGGCGCGGCGTTTTGCCCCACCTCCCCGCTCTTTTCCGAAACAATCCCGTCGCAGGGAGCGTAGAGATTACAATCGTCGAGGTTCTTCTTGGCGATGTTCTCGGAGGCGATGGCCTGTTGCAACCGGCTTTGGGCCTCCACCCAATTGATGTCGGGCAAACTTCCCTTTTCATACAACTGCCTCATCCGCTCGTAGGCGTCCTCCGCCTGCGTCCTCGCGGCGCGCGCCATGTCGTAGGCGTTCCGGCACGTCGCGGGGTCCACGGAAGCAATCAACTGCCCCCGGCGCACCCGGTCGCCGACTTTCACCGGCAACTGTCTGATTGTTCCGCTCAAAGAAAAACTCAACGATGTCTCGTTTTCCGTTTCCACCGTTCCCGAGTAACGGGAGCCGACGGCACAATCAACCGCCCGCACAACCATTTCCTCTACCGGAATCGGATTTACCGACTGACTTTTAATCTCTTCCTTGCAACTTGCGAACAAAAACACCGCAAGCAAAAAAGAAATTCCATGTAGTAATTTTAGTGTGTTCATTGCTTTGCTTTTTTAATTTCTGCCGCAAAGTAAAACAGAAACCAAGAAAAACAGGACAACAAAACAACCACATTAGTGTCCGATGTTTCCACAATCCCCCTCACTCACGAAACATAGGACACCAATATTCCATATATGACACCCGGATGTCAAAGTTTAATGCTATGTTTGCACCGACAAATAAAATGCGACATGAAAAACGATGACAACACGTATGAGGACTACAAACAGAAACTCGCTTCTTTGTCGGAAAACGACATAGCAATCTTCAACCAAGTGGAGGACATCCCTCCTAAAATCGTTCGTCACAACGCTTACATGGCGTTACTATGCATAAACGGGAAAGTCGTATGTGAAATTGAAGGCAAAACGTTCGAAATAAAAAAAGACGACCTATTTCTCTACCATCCGAATCTGTTCGTGGAAAACGCCATGGCAAGCATCGATTTCAAATGCAGGGGAATCTTAATGTCATCCGCATTCTTTGACAGCGTTCTCCTCATGGGAAGCAACATTTGGGACATCAAGTCTGCCATTCAAAAAAATCCAGTAGTCCATCTGGACGAGCAGGAAGCCGCACACCTCATCAAAAACGCCGACTTCCTGTACTATAAACTCACCTCGCCCCACAACGCCCATCACAAAGAAGTGATAAGCCTGCTGGTGCAGGCCATGACATACGAATTCTACGACTGCATCGCCCCGAAGCTCCAACTGCAACTCTCGTCCTATTCCTCCGCCGACTTGATTTTCAAACGCTTCATGACCCTCGTCACCGAAAACACGCCCCGCCACCGCGACGTGGCATTTTACGCCGAAAAACTTTGCATCACCCCCAAATACCTGACCACCGTCTGCAAACAAGCCTCCGGAAAACCCGCCTCCGAAATCATCGGCACCTATGCCACAAACCACATCAAACGCCTGTTGCGCTCCACGGAGAAAAGCGTGAAGGAAGTCGCACACGAGGCAGGTTTCGACAACCTCTCCTTTTTCGGAAAATACGTCAGGCGCGAGTTAGGCGTCTCCCCCCGGGAATTCCGCCTGCAACAAGCGCGGCAAGGCCCGCTCCCCTTGTGAACGTCCCCCGCGCGTCTCTTGTCCCTCCCCTCTTCCTACTCTTTTCCCAGCGTTTTCCTCAAGATTTAACGCCGTTATCATCCCTTTCCATCGTTACCCCTTCGTTAGCGGAACGTTTCTTGAACACTTACCGACGACCGAGAAACGTTCCTGTAACGTTCCTGTAACGTTCCATCTCAATGACAACCCAAGGATATCCCCATGATTACTATAGGAAAAGGGTAGCAAATCGCACTGACGCGCGCCTGTCCTGCTCAAGCCCCGAGCACCCGGTGGAGTCTTTCAATCTGAGCGTCCCACAAATCGATGGAATCCGCCTCGTCGTCCGCGTCGACATAATCCGTGACAAGCAGGGCGACCTCCTCGGTCATAGGATCTTGCCGAAGAGCGAACTCAAAGTATTCGTCCTCATCGTCCGCATCGAGCCATTTGAAGCGGGCGAGGGCATTCTTCCTCACGTCCACCAACTCGGCCTCCTCTTCGTGTTTGTCCCAAACGAATGTGAACAGATTTCCTTTCTGACGAACGTCTTTCGCGAACCATTCGGACAGCCCGTGAGCCGTGCTGACACGGGAAAACAGTATTTTCACCGACGACGCAAATATGTACTCTAACTCTATCTTCTTCCTCATAAGCTTTTCCAGATTTGCGGCAATATATCAAAAATTTCCGTATTTTCCAAATCAAATCAATTTGTCGTTGGCGTAACCGGCGCGAATAGTGTCCATAAACGCCCGTTTCCATTGCTCGTCGGAGCTTTCCTCCACCCGGGAAAGATTGATGATGACGTCGCCCACGGAAAGCGCATGGAAATCCGTGGCGGGATAATAAAAATAGTCCTCGTCCTCCTTGGCCTCGACAAGGATATGCCGGTCCACAAGCTCCTGAAGCACGAGGCGCAATTTGCCGGTGTTCATCTTCAGTTCCTTGTTGAGCATTCCCAAACTGGGGCCTCCCCCCTGGGTCACATAGACACGGGCCACGTAGCGGACAATCTTGACGGCCCACTCGGTGGTCTCCATCCAACTGGCGTCGCCGAGCAACTCGCTTTTGTACATGAAGTGGCGGTTGCGGAAGATGTAGCAAAGCTCCGTCCCCCACAAAACGACGCTCCAGCTCAGTTGCAACCACACGAGCATCAACGGCAACGCCGCCAGTCCCCCGTAAATGGCGTTGTAGGAGCTGACCCCGACCTGGAAACGGATGTAAATCCACTGCACTATCTGATAGACCGTGCCGGCGATGATTCCGGCAATGAGGGCGTGCTTGAATTTGACAGGGACAGAGGGCATGAACATATAAAGGAAAATGAAAAGCACCCACACCAGAACGTACGGAAGCAGTTTCAACATCTTCAGTATGATCGAGCCCGCCACGGGGAAATAAGTCTCCAGGTTGGACGACAAATAGACGTTGAGGCTGCTGACCAACACGATAAGAATCGGGGCGATGAACAGGATGGAGAGGTAGTCCGTGAACATGCGCCGCAGGCTGCGGCCCTTGCGCACTCCCCAAATGCGGTTCATGGCCAGTTCCGTGCTGTGAAGCATTTTGATGACAGCCCAAAGAAGCACGACGATGCCGATGCCCGTGACCAATCCTCCTTTCGTGTTGGCCAGAGCCTTGTTGGCAAATTCCACGATATAAGCCGCAATTTCGGGATTGTTGTGAAACTGGTTGAGCACCTCGCTCTGCAAAGCCTCGCCGGCCCCGAAGCCCTTGGCGATGGCGAAGACCAAGGCGACCAGCGGAATAAAGGCCAGAATGGAATAGAACGTGAGGGCCGAGGCCGACAATGTCCCCACATCCTTGATAAAGCGGTTGAGGGAAACGACCAGTATGGAAAGCGACTTTTGCACAAACTCCGTAAGCACGAAACGGTTGCCATAATCCCGACGGATGACGGCGTAATGGTAGTCGAGGTCGAGCATTTTCGTGAACAAATTGGTGAAATCCTCTATGTATCCCCGCAACATGGCGATCCGTTTACGTCCTTCCTGTATATTCATAGCATTGTCCTTGAGGTTAACTTTTGCAAAGATAAAGAAGAATTTCAGAATATGAAACCCCTCCGCCCGCTTGACCGCATAAAAACGCTGAAACAAAGAACAGTGCCGCATCGAAATGGGCAATCATACCCCTCCGTCTGCTTCGCTATCGCTCCGCAGCCACCTCCCCTACCTTAGGGGAGGAGTTGAAATACTTGAACTGCAACGCTATTCAACTCTCCCCCTAAGGTAGGGGGAGTACCCCGAAGGGGGGTAGGGGTATGAAAACAGCATTTCGACACGACACAACCTTTGCATTATTACGAGAAAAGGGGTTACTTGAAGAGTTCCAGCACGCGGGATTTCACTTCCTCGGGGTCAGCGCCCACGGGGAACACCAAATCCGGATGTTGGCGTACGGGATTGAACTCCCGCCTGTAGCGGGCGATGCCCCCGCCCGTGATGTTGAGCATGACGACGGCGTCCTTTTCCACCCGCCCTTCCTTCACGCACTGCATGAGCGAAGCCAACGCCACGGCGGCCGCAGGCTCGATGTCCACGCCCTCGAGACGCACGAACAATTCCTGAGCCTCGGCGGCCTGCTCGTTCGTGGCCAAGAGGACGTCGCCTCCCGTGGCCGTCAGGGCGTCGAACAAACCTCCGGTCATGGAGTAGGGAGGTTTGCGATTGGAAAGCACCTTGGCGCACATGCGGGCCACCTGCTCGCGGGCCATGTGCTCGTCCAAGGGAAGCATTTCCCGGGAGCCCGCCTTCCAAGCGTCGTAAATGGGCGTGAAGGGCACATTCTGCGACACCATCAATTTCATCAGGTTGGAGCCGAAACGACCGTCGGCGACAAAGCGGCGGTTGGCCTCCCAAGCGGCGATGGCGCCCGTGCCGCTACCCACGGCCTGAAAATAATAATCGGGGATGCGCCCTATTTCCGTCACGGCGGAAAGCACGGTGGTCCCCATGCCGTCGCGGCGGGCCACGTTCTTGGCCCCTCCCTCGGGGAAGAATTTGTCCAATTCACAAACTATATTGGAAAGATGTATCGAGTCGAAATAATCGCTGCCCGCGGCCGTGCACACCAACTTCACGCAGTCGTTCCACGGCTTGTCGGCCCACATGGCGTCCAGATTGTCCTCCGGCACGCAAAGCAGAAGGGGGATATGGTTTTCCGAGCACACCCGCGCGAAAGCCCTGGCCGTGTTGCCGGCGGAGGCGACGACCATCACCCGCCCGTCCTCCTCGCGGGTGCGGGCGCACACGGCATAGGCCTCGCATTCCTTGAACGTGCCGGTCTTCATGAAAGCACCCTTTTCCGGCCAATACCCATTGAAGGTGACGTAAAGGTTCGTCAATCCCAGATGTTTGCCCAAGGCTTCGCTCTTATAGGTGACGGGAGCACCCGACCCCTCCAATGTCCGGCAAATGGGAAGCCAGTCGGCATATTTGTAAATTCCCGGCAAGTCGTTCCTTACCTCTAACTGACGCTTCGCATACTTGGCGAAAATCAAAGCCGCTCCGTCCTTGCGCGGACAATCCAACTCCCAACGTTTGTCCTCGAAGGTCGCCCCACAGCAAGCGGATTCCAACTGATAACTTGTCATATAATTTATTGAATTGAATGTTAGTTCCACACATACAAAAATATGCACGGAACCAACACAAATATAGGGTATAAATACCACTTTTTCGCCTCGTCACATATAACGGCGGTAAATTTGCAGCAACTCGCCCGGCATTTTCAACAAATGGGACAAACGGATGCGGCTGTCGCCTTGCTCTATCCACACGCACAAGGGCACCTCGCAGACCACGTTTTCATAATCCGGGTAAAGATCGCGCAGGCGCAAAAGAATCTCCACGTCGAACAACCAGCCGGAGGAGAACGGCTCTTTGAACAATTCGGGCACCAAAGCCGCCCGGAACAATTTGGCCCCGCACTGGCTGTCGTACACCGGCATGCGGAACAGCAGGGAGACCACCGTGGCGAACACCCTCCCCATGTAGTGGCGGTAAGCCTTGCGCTGCACGTTGGCCCCAAGCCGCTTCAGGCGGGCCCCCATCGTGACGCACAATTCCGGACGCTTGACCATCATGTCCGCAAGCAGACGGATTTCCTCCAAGGGTGTCGCCAAATCGGCATCCAGGAACCCTATCATGTCGTAACGCCCCAAGGACGCCACGCGCGACATGCCGCACCTCACCGCCTCGGCCTTTCCCCGATTGTCGGCGTTGTCCACCAGCAGGAAACGCTCCGGGCAACACGCCACGGCGCGCCGCAACACCTCGGAGGTGTTGTCCGTGCTCCCGTCGTTCACGAAACAAAAATCTATGTCGTCCTGCTCGCGCAAAAACTCGCGGAACGCGTCCAACTTCAACCGTTGGGCTTCATTGTAGCAAGGCACTACGATGCAGATTCTTTCCATATCGTCCAATTTACTTTTTCACACTGCCCCGTTGCCGCAACGCCTGCCTCAATTGCGCGGCGTCCACATTGGAGGAGTCCATTTCCAAAGCCTTCTCCACCTTTTCCGCGGCGGCCGCCTGCCGCCCGCTCTGCCAGTCGAGCAAGGCGCGAAGCACCGTCATCTCGCTGTCGTCCCGAGCGGGGTCGCACGCCTCCAAGCGCTTGGCGGCCTCGGCCAATTGCTTTTGCTGGAGCAGGGCCCTGATTTCTATCTTGTCCAAACGGAAATGGTCTTTCCCTTCCCGGTGCAACAGGTCGGTCAAAGGTTTCATCATTTGATAGCGTTGCGTGCGGCAATAGCAATCCGCCAAGGACAACAGCACGTTCTCGTCCGACTGCCTCAAGCGTACCACCTGCTCGTAGGGGCCTATCGCCTGCGCGTAATTCCGGTTGCGGTACAGGATGTCGCCCGCCAAGGCCAACGCCTGCGGGTTGCGGGGGTTGTACCGCAAGGCCATGTTCACGTAATCCAGCGAATTCTTATCCTTGCGCTCGTTATAATACACCCAGGCCTTCATGTAATAGGAAGGAGAAGCCAGATTGTTCTGCGCCAACATTTCGTCCACGGCCTCGTGAGCCTCCGCGTAACGTCCCATGTCCACAGCCGACAAGGCTTTCAGGTTCAAGGCGTCCATCAATTGCGGCTGCAAAGCCAGCGCCTTGCTCGCGCAAGCGTACGTCTGCCCGATGCTGTCCCGCACATAATAGGCACGGGCCAGGCGCATCCACATCTCCTCGTTCCAGGGATGGGCGGCAAGGTAATCTTTCAACAAGGCGATTCCCTCCTCGTACTTTCTCTCTTTCAGCAACTGCGTCGCCCGGTAATCGTCCTTCGAGGTCCGCTTGCCCACCACGCTCATCGGAAACCCGTCCACGTCCACGGAATAGAGGAACCCTTCCTTCACGGGGAAAAGACCGTTCTTCAACTGGAAACTGTTGATGTACACATTGGCGAAAATCATGTAATCCCAATCGGCGTCGTATTTCTCATAATAACGGCCGTAAATGACGTGCACGTTCGTGTCGTTGCGGAAATAATGCGCGAGGTTGGAGCTGTGGTTGGTCACGATGGTTATCGAGGAGTCTTTGCAATTCACATTCTCCCGGAACCAATCGGCCGCCTTTTTCAAGGAATTGTAATAATAATCCGTCTCGTAGTCGCCGTAAGCCCCCTTGAGGCCGCCCACCAACTCGTTAAAGTAAACATACTCGTTGGGATGGTTGGCCGCCATGTGGCGCGCGGGCAGGCAAAGCAAGGCGACCAGCACGACCGTCCCGCCGACCTTCACCGCCTTTCCGTAACACGAGAGCAGCAACGTCCAGCAACGGGCCGCCAACAACACCATGAAAGGCACCACGAACATCAAATGGCGGATTCCCCCGTAGAGGTTGGATTTCTGGTAAATCACCCAGAACACCGGGAACACCAGCGAGAACAGGAGGAAGAACGAAAGCAGGGAAAACTCCCTTTTCCGGAACGCCAGGAAAAAGAGATACCCCACGAAACCCGCCACCACGACCAACGGCGAGGATATCAGCAGGTATTTCGGGGCGTAATGCACGGGCAACATGTTGGACATCATTTGCTCGCCCTCGAATATCGTCCGCAAACCGATATTGTAATTCGTGAACTCCTTCAAGGAAAGCACCACGTTGGTCAGCGGCTTCGCCAAGGCGAACGGCCACGTGACAATGGACAAGAAATAGCCCACGCCCAACACCAATATGATAAGGAACAGGATATTCTCCACGTCCCGCCGGTAACGCAAGAATCGGTAGAAATTCTTAAATCCCACCCAAAGGATATAGAAAAGGCCGCCATACATTAGCATGTAGGGGAAAAGTATCAAGCCGCCGGAACGGGTCCCCAACGCCAGCGCGATTCCGCACACGGCACCGACGGCGTGGCGCAACTTGATGACCGGATAACGGTCGAAAAGACGCACGAAATAAAATATCGCAATCAAATACCCCACCGCGAAAGGTATGTCCTTCAGGTTGTTCATGCTGTGGCCGAAAAAGCGGGGCGAGAAAAACAACAGCAACATGGACAGCAGCCCGCACAATCCTCCCCCGAATCGCAGGCCCAACAGTCCCACAAACACGATTCCCGCCGCTCCCACGAGCGCGCAAATGAAATGGCGCACCCGGTACACGTCGTCCGCCCCTATCGCCTGGGCCACGACCGCCGCGACCACCTGCACCGAATTGCCGTAAAGATGCAGGGCCGTCTTGGGCTGGTTCAACGCCGCCTTGTCGCCCTTCGTGAAATAATCGATGACATAACCGGCGTGGCGGTGGTCCACATACTCGTCACCGCTGATGCCGAAATCCTTGCTAATATAGGGCATATAGAAAAAGACGAACACGCCGAAAACGAGCATCAGCAAGCGGTAGACCATATCCCGTTGCGCCCGGTGGGCGGGAGAAAGCAACGTGGTGAAGAATTTGCCCGAAACCAAAAAACGGAAAGGCACGCGCAACAAATAGTTCACGGCCGGATTCGTCGCCGCGGAGGCCTCCTTCCAGCAAGGAGCCATGTCCAGAACCGCGAACTTGGCATACGCCTTTTGCAGACTGTAGCTCACGGCGCGCAACAGATTCCCGTCCAAATCCTCCCCCGCGTACGCCTTTTGGAACGACTCCCTCTCCCCGACCAAGACGGGCGAATCCGTCAGCACACGGTCGCCCCTCCACAGGCGCGCGTCCAAAAATCCGAACCACGCCTTTCGTTTCCGTTCCGTGGCATAATAAACGTGCCCGGGCCTCTTTTGCCTTTGATAAGCCTGCCAAAAAGTGACAACCGCCGTCGGAGCCACCCGATCCAAATCGACCAGCAAGACATCCTCCGCCGACGATTCCCGCAGCAGGCGAAGAAATTCCGCCTGACGGTTCTCCGCCGACAACACTTGTATATTAGCACCCGGGGCGTTCGGCAAGGCCATCGATTCCCGGCCAGACTGCTGCGCCGTGAAACCAATCAGCAACACGCGCGTATCTTCCAATTCTTTCATTATCACATCGTATATATTGAACACTACAAGGGCATAAAGGTAAACAAATTTCAACAATTACCAAACACCGACATAAATTCTTAAAACTTTTCCTTGTCTCTGCCATAACGACAGAAAAAACTGACAATCCAAGGCGCATTCCGGCAAGCAAACCCCATTTCCCCGACTGGCACATGGTTTGCTAACAGAAAAATGTCTGCCGTCGACAGACGGGAGGCGAGAGAGAAAAGAAACAATGAAAATAATAACAATAAAATATCTACAATTATGGGAAAAATAATAGGAATCGACTTGGGAACTACGAACTCCTGCGTGGCAGTAATGGAAGGCAACGAGCCCGTAGTAATCCCTAACAGCGAAGGCCGCCGGACCACACCGTCCATCGTGGCTTTCATGGACAACGGAGAAAGGAAAGTGGGCGACCCGGCCAAGCGGCAGGCGATAACCAACCCCACGAGAACAATATATTCCATCAAACGGTTCATGGGCGAAACCTACGACCAAGTGGAAAAGGAAATCAGGCGCGTGGCCTACAAAGTGGTGCGCGGCGACAACAACACCCCGCGTGTCGAAATCGGCGACCGCAAATACTCCCCGCAGGAAATCTCGGCCATGATTCTTCAGAAAATGAAGAAAACCGCCGAGGACTATCTGGGACAGGAAGTGACGGAAGCCGTCATCACGGTGCCCGCCTACTTTAACGACTCGCAACGCCAGGCCACGAAAGAGGCCGGAGAAATTGCCGGACTCACCGTGAAACGTATCATCAACGAGCCTACGGCTGCCGCTTTGGCGTACGGTCTGGACAAACAGGACAAGGACATGAAGATTGCCGTGTTCGACTTGGGCGGCGGCACCTTCGATATCTCCATCCTGGAATTGGGCGACGGCGTGTTTGAAGTGAAATCCACAGACGGCGACACGCACCTTGGCGGCGACGACTTCGACGACGTGATTATCAATTGGCTGGCCGAGGAATTCCAAAAGGACGAGGGCGTGGACATCCGCAAAGACCCGATGGCCCACCAACGTCTGAAAGAGGCCGCCGAGAAAGCGAAGATAGAATTGTCAAGCTCGACCTCCACGGAAATCAACCTGCCGTACATCTTCCCGGTGGACGGAGTGCCCAAACACTTGGTGCGCACGTTGACCCGCGCGAAATTCGAGCAACTGACCGACCATTTGATTCAAGCCACAATAGAACCTTGCCGCCGCGCCTTGCAGAACGCCAACCTGAAGGCTTCCGACATCAACGAGGTGATTCTGGTGGGCGGTTCCACCCGTATCCCCGCCGTGCAGAAGAAGGTGGAGGAATTCTTCGGCAAGACCCCGTCGAAGGGCGTGAACCCGGACGAAGTGGTGGCCGTGGGCGCGTCCATACAGGGCGGCGTGCTGACGGGAGAAGTGAAAGACGTGTTGCTGCTTGACGTGACCCCGCTTTCGCTGGGTATCGAGACGCTGGGCGGCGTGATGACCAAGCTGATCGAGGCCAACACGACCATCCCGACGAAGAAATCGGAAGTGTTCTCGACCGCGGCCGACAACCAACCGAGCGTTGAAATCCACGTGTTGCAAGGAGAACGGCCCATGGCCAAGGACAACAAGACTATCGGCCGGTTCCATTTGGACGGACTTCCACCAGCCCCGCGTGGCGTGCCTCAAATCGAGGTTAGCTTCGACATCGACGCCAACGGCATTCTGAAAGTGTCCGCCAAGGACAAGGCGACAGGCAAGGAACAGTCCATCCGTATCGAAGCGTCGTCCGGCTTGTCCGACAGCGAAATCAAACGGATGAAAGACGAGGCCGCCGCCAACGCCGAGGCCGACAAGAAGGAAAAAGAGCGCGTGGACACGATAAACAAGGCCGACAGCATGATTTTCCAAACGGAAAAACAACTGAAGGAATTCGGCGACAAGCTGCCCGCCGACAAGAAACAACCCATCGAGAGCGCACTGCAACGCTTGAAAGACGCCCACAAGGCTCAGGACGTGTCAGCCATAAACTCCGCCATCGACGAGCTGAACCGGGTGTTCCAAGCCGCCTCGCAAGAGATGTACAACGCCCAACAACAAGGCGCAAGCGGAGCACAGAACACTCAAGGCGCCCCCAACGGCGGCCAACAATCCACCAACAACGGAGGCAAAGACCAAGAAGTGACGGACGTGGACTTCGAAGAGGTGAAATAAGTATCGATAAACAACGATAAACATCCATAAGAAAAGGTGTGGAAATCAGACGATTCCACACCTTTTTT
>CALUHX010000079.1 GCA_944320555.1 uncultured Butyricimonas sp.
CAGACCCGCCACACGGCCCTGCTCAACAAATATTCCGACACCTACGTGGCCGCCTACCTCATCATGACCAACATGACAGGCGTGGACCTGGCCCAAATCAAGGCGGAATACGGACTGCTGGGCGAGAACGCCAAAGCCACCCTGCCCGGACGCACGATTGCCACCTACATCGCCGCCTATGAGAAAATCGCCGTGGGCAACGAGGCCCCCGACTTCACCATGGGCACCGCCGACGGCCTCACGCTGACCCTATCCGAGGTGAAAGCCAAGGCGAAAGTGGTCTATTTCTGGGTGCCCGCCCACCAACCCTGCCGTCAGGAGAACGTCAACTATCTCAAGCTCTACAAGCGTTTCGAGAAAGACGGGCTGACCATCATCGCCGTCGCCCTCCAATGCAACGAGCTTGAATGGAAAAAAGCCATGAGCGAGGACGGCATCGTCTGGGAAAGCGGCATGGACAGGGACGGCAACATCTCCCGCGTCTATTTCGCCAAAACCGTCCCCTACAACCTGCTGCTCGACGAGAACAACAACATCGTCGCCATCAACCTCTGGGGCTCCGCCCTCCAGAAAAAGGTGGCCGAGATGCTGAAAGGAAAATGACCGCCGTGAACAACCGTTCACTCGGTGCGTGCGAACCGATTGCCCCAAAAGCGGAGGGGCGTTTCCCTCCGCTTTCCACCACCAAAACGCAATCGCCAAACCTAAATGCATGAACGTATTCATGCCATTCAACACAAAGAAAAACCAAAAATCAACAAATTAAAAAATGCATGATTACCATGAAAAACATACTTTTATTGACGGGATTCATGTTTTGGGGAATATGGGGCGGTCTCCATGCTCAGGAGTGGAAATCTGAACACTTTCAATTCAAGTTGGAGGACAGCACTTTGGTTTACTCGCAAACGGTGATAATCACCCCCAACAATCTGGACTCGCTCCTTGCGGCAATCTGCGAAACCGAGGAAATCGGCGATATTTATCCCCCAAGAAGCTATGAAAAAGAATGTGTGATAAATGAATGGTATCATTCGGTCATGTACCCCCGTATCATCCCTCGCTCCATACTCGAGGTCATGCGGGACTTACGGGAAGAAGTCTACCCAAGTATCCAATTTTCCTTGCTAATTGACAGCACGGGCCACATTTTCTCTGCCAAAATCTTCCTCAACCGGATTATTTTGCAAAAATTGACGGACGAGCAATTATGCGAGTTGTACGACAACATCATGGCGCAGCCCCCCATCCCGTTCATGAAGTTTTACCGCATCGACAAACTCCCCTACACTCCGGAAGAAAAGAAACGAGTCGAGGATTTCTGGGTAGAGTGCGTGACAAAATACGGCGAGGAGGAAGTCGGCAGGTGGACATTCGAGGACATCTACGAAGTCATGGAAATAGAACTCGGCATAAAACGCATATACCCAAAATACGTCTGGCTGGGACTTCCCTTCTCAAGAGCGGAAAATTTGGACAAATACCTCGAATCCAAGGAATGACCCCGCATGCCGTCCCCGCCGTTCGACCTTCCGCCCAAAAAAGCTGACAGAAATCAAGACGGGAAAGCCTAATTCCGTCCGACCCGAAGAAAGGGAGCGCAAGTTTTGCCACGGCAAAACGCCGCTCCCTTTTTTTCGGGCGATGCCGCAAACCGCATTCCATCTCCTTTCCGCCGGCTTTCCAACACGCTTCAATCAAGACAGAGGAGATTTCCAAGGAAAAAAGCCGGGACAAAGCCGAGCCGTGTCGGCTTTGTCTCGACTTTATCTCGGCTTTGTCTCGGCTTTAATGGATGAAAGCGGGTGGAAAGCAGTTCGATTGCCCCCGGAAAACGGTCAACGGCCGCAAAACCGGCGCATCCGCCTTTTCCACAAAGATAACACCACATTTCCCGAATGTCAAGTTTCCCAGCCATTTTTCCTTGAGCGACGCACGCACTCCCACACACCAATGCGGGGCGGAGACGGACAAAATATAGGAAAAACGCCCACTCACGACAAAACGGCAACAGGCATTTCCCAAGCACGAAAAGCGGACGGTCTCACGCCTGGGTAGCTATCAGCAGCATAAGGCCGGAGAGGTCGCCCAGCCTGTTGCGGAGAAGACGCAGGGCGTTTTTCTTTTGGTTTTTGACGGTGTCCACGGAAAGTCGGAACATCTTGGCGATTTCCTCGTTCTTTTTGCCCGCCAAATGCTCCCGAAAGATTTTCCGGCAACCTTCCGGCAGGGCGTCTATTGCCTCGTGGACCCGGCGGTAGATTTCCTCGCGCATCAGCTCGTACTCCTTCGTGTCCTCGTCCTCCTCGGAGGAGGTGCTGAGCGTGTAGTCTGCGAAACGCTGCTCCATGCGTTTCCGATCAAGATAGCGCAAGCCGCCGTTTTTCACCGACGTATAGAGATAATGCTGCAAGCCATAGAGCGAATCGAAAGTCCGGGGACTCTGCCACAGGTTGAAAATCGCATCCTGCGTGATGTCCTCCGCATCGTCCACATTCTGAGTGTAACGGTGGGCGACCACGACAAGATAGCGATAATACCGACGGAACAACTCCCGGTAGCCCTCCTCCTCCTTGTCATTAATGCGCTTGATAAATTGCCTTTCCTTTTCGTCCATGTCGCTGAATACTGCCTTTTTCACACAGGCAAATATAGCGGTTATTTCTTTCGCTTCAGAGAAACAGTGTCAGTTTTCTCGACAGGGACAAAAAGCCACGCCCTGATAAGGTTTAACATTTATTAATAGCCCTTTAGGGGCACGTCCTTCTTTATTTTATAGAATTATACAACAAGCTAATATGAAACGGTACAATGAACACATCATTCAACGCATCAAAGAATACCTGACGGGGGTATTGGACCCGAAAGGACGCAAGGCGTTGGAATCCTGGCACAAGCAAGACGCTAGAAACCGGGAGTTTTTCGAGCGGGTGTGCCGGGAAAACACCATCTCGCAAGAAGATGCGATTTATGCCAAAACGGACGAAAGGAAAGCATTCCGGCGTTTTCAGACAAGAGTCAGAGGCAAGAAGCGGACATTGACACGCGCAATAGGGTATGCAGCCGCCTTGTTGCTGCCTCTGGCAGGAATCGCATTATGGCTGAAGACGGAGTCCCTGACTACCGCCCCCGTGCCGGAAATCGCCCCGGGAAGCTCTAAAGCCGTGTTGACGCTGGCCGGTGGCGAACAAGTATATCTAAAAGAGGGAGAAAAGCACGAATCGGCAAAATTGGAAAAAATGGCCGTGGAGCAACGGGAAGGTCTCTTGTCTTACAAGGCGGCAAAACGGAAAGAAGTAACAAAAACAACAGAATACAACACGTTGGCCACAGGGCGGGGCGGAGAATTCCGTCTGGAATTATCGGACGGGACGATTGTTTACCTAAACGCTTCGACTACGCTGAAATATCCAGTGGCGTTCGGTGACGGCAAGCGGCAGGTGGAATTAGAGGGGGAAGCCTATTTCGATGTGGCCCGTGACAGCGCACACGCATTCGTGGTAAAAGCAAGGAATGCGGAGGTGGAAGTGTACGGCACCTCGTTCGACGTGACCACTTTCTACGAGGGAGAAGTGCGGGCCGTTCTGGTGACAGGAAGTATCGGCGTGCGCTCCGCCGCAGGACAAGCGGCGAAGCGAGTGGCCCCCGGACAAATGGCCATCTATGACGAGAGCGACAAAAGCATCGCAGTAAAAGAGACCGACGTGACGCTTTATACCTCGTGGAAAGACGGGCTTTTCAAGTTCGAGGAGGAGCGGTTGGAGGACATCATGGAAACGCTGTCGCGATGGTACGACATGGACGTGTTCTTTCACAACGACGCATTGCGCAACACGCTATTCACCGGTGACTTGAGGCGTTACGACAACATCGACGAGCATTTGCGGATGTTGGAAATGACAACCAACGTGGCCTTCGACGTGAGAGGCAAAGCGGTGTTCGTGAGATACAAGGAATAATTGTTGAACCTTAAACATAAGCTTATGGGCAGAAAAATGTGTATCATTATGCTGGGATTTCTTTTTATCTTGCCGATGGCATTAAAAGCGAAAGCCCAACTACAGAAAGTGACTGTCGAGTTGGAAAACGTCTCGGTGGTGGAGCTGATCAAAGAACTGAAACGCCAAAGCGGTCTGGATTTCCTGTACAACGTGGATGAGGTGACGCGTAATGGAAACGTGTCCGTCTCGGCGAAAGACGCCACGGTGGAGGAAGTATTGAACGAATCACTCCCGCCCAAAGGACTGTCCTTCTCGGTGGTGAACGGCGTGATTGTCATCAAGCCTTCAAAGATTGAAAGCGTCCCCGACGATGACGAGAAAAAGGAAGAAGTCAAGACCATCAAGGGAGTGGTGAAAGACGAAAAGGGAGAAACGCTTCCGGGCGTAACCGTATTAATCGAAGGCACGACGGTGGGCGTGACCACCGACATGAACGGAAAGTTCGAGATCACGAAACCCAAACAGGACGAGGTGAAATTAGTGTTCTCGTTCGTGGGCATGAAATCGAAGACCATGATATGGAAAGGCGAGGACTTGCTGACCGTGACCTTGGAGGAGGACATTTACATGCTGGACGACGTGGATGTGATTTACACCGGTTACCAACGCATCGACCCCCGCACGCGAACGAGCGCAATTTCGTCCGTGAAAGTCGAGGACGTGTGGGTGCCGGGCATGACGAACATCGCCATGGCGTTGGAAGGACGTATTCCCGAACTGCAACTCACGCTAAACTCCGGCGAGGTGGGAGCCACACCGCGAATCCGGGTGCGGGGAACCTCGTCCCTAATCGGTAACCGAGAGCCGTTGTGGGTATTGGACGGATTCATTCTGAAAGACCCGGTGAACGTAAGCAACGAAGACCTGAACAATCCGGACTACATCAACATTATCGGTAACGCCATCGCCGGTATCAATCCGCAGGACATCGAGCGCATCGACGTGCTGAAAGACGCCGCCGCAACGGCTTTATACGGAACGAGGGCCGCCAACGGCGTCATTGTCGTGACCACGAAAAAGGGAGCCATCGGCAAGCCGCGCGTGACGTACAGCCACACCTCCAAAATAACCCGCCGCCCGCGATACACCGACAAGGTGGTCGACTTGATGAACTCGCAGGAGCGCGTGCAGTTCGGCAAGGAGTTGGCCGACCAGCACTATAAGTTTGCGGAAAACATGCCCATGGTGGGCTACGAAGGCGCATTATACCGCTACCAAACCAAAAAGACAACTTGGGAAGAATTCCAAGCGGAAGTGGAACTGTACGAAAAGACCAACACCGACTGGTTCGACGTGTTGACCCGCGACAGCTATTCGCAGGACCACACGGTAAGCGTGTCGGGCGGTTCCGAAGACATCCGTTTCTACGTATCGTTGGGCTACAACCATGAAAACGGAGCGACCAAAACCACTTACACCGACCGTATCACTTCCATGATCAACTTGGACCTCTATTTCACCAAAAATCTGCAAGTGCGGTTCTCTTCGAACGCAAATATCCAAAAGAAGAACCACTTGCAGGATGCCATCAACGCCATGGAATACGCCTACAACACGACGAGGGCATTGCCCGTGTACAACGAGGACGGCACCTACTATTTCTATGACAAAATCGCATACGGCGGAACAAATCAACAATTCAACACTTTCCGCTACAACATCCTAAACGAAATTGACAACAGTTCCAACGAATATGACGGAAGCACGATAAGCGCCTCCATCGACGGGCGTTGGACCTCCGTCGTGAAAGGGTTGGACGTGACCCTCGCCGGGCATTACAGCCGCAGCAACACGCAACAAGAGAACTGGTGGGGCGAGAAGAGCCATTACGTGGCAAGATACAAAAACGCCGAGTACGAGGAGACTCCTCCCCAAACGACCGACGGCCATTGCATTCTGCCTTACGGAGGCATCTTGAACACAACCCAAACCATATCGGAAAGCTACGTGCTCCGCGCACAATTGGACTATCGCATCCTGTTCGGCGATGAATCCGAACACATGTTCTCCGCCATGGGCGGTTTCGAGATGAACGGCAGCAACACGCGGACAAACACCGACCAGATTTACGGATACATGAAAGACCGGGGCATGCAAATCGTGTCCGGTATCGACCTGGAAGCCTTTCCCGCCTACCGCGACTGGCTGAACGAAAACCACCGCAGCCGCAGACACGGTATCAACCACGAGCTGTCCGGATACATCACTTTGGGCTACAGCTACAAACAACACTTCACCTTGAACGCCAACGCCCGCACGGACGCATCGAACGCCTTCGGAAGCCGGGCCAACGAAAAATTGTTGCCCATCTGGTCGGTTTCGGGAATGTGGAACGCCAAACAGAACCTGTTGAAGAACGTCAAGTGGATTAGCAACTTCGCACTTCGGGCCTCCTACGGTCTACAAGGAAACATGCAGGAAGATCAAAGCCCGAACCTGATTATCCAGCAAGGCAGCACAGACCCTGTCTACAACGAGAACCTCTCCACCGTGGAACGCTACCCGAATCCGAATTTGCAATGGGAACAGACCCGCAGTTGGGACTTAGGATTGGATTTCGGACTCTTCGACGACCGTTTCACCGCCTCCCTCTCTTACTACGACAAAAAGACGGAGGACGCCTTCACCACGGTAAACGTGTCAACGGTCAACGGCGTAAATTCTTACGTGATGAACGGCGGGTCGCTGACCAACGTGGGCTATTCCGTCTATTTAGTGGGCTATCCCGTAAGGACAAAAGAATGGATGTGGATGCTGTCGGTCAACTGGTCCGGCAACCTCAACGAGGTCCGTTCCGGTGCCATGGACACCTACACTTACGCCAACTACCTGACCGGAACAGCCTTGGTAGACGGAGAACCGATTGAAACGTTCTATTCCTACAAATTCATCGGTCTGGACCCGAACAACGGCGTGCCCCTGTTCGACGATTATTCAGACCGGAGACATTTATTGGAAAACAGCGACTTGGAAACCGTCGTACGCACCGCCATGGACAACAGCGGCTCGCGTACCCCGAAATTCGACGGGAGTATCTCCACCAGCATTCGTTACAAGAATCTGACCTTGTCGGGCAGCTTCGCTTACAGCCTCGGCTCGAAAGTCCGCCTGCTGGCCATTTATGAACCGATTATCAGCGGCGTGAGTGCGGAAAACAACGTGCGAAAAGAATTTCTGGACCGGTGGCAAGTGCCCGGCGACGAGCAACGAACCAATATTCCCGCCATCCTCAGCCCCTCGCACCCGGACTATACGAAATACACACAACACTATTCCGCACAATCGGATGCGAACGACCATATTCCCCAATTCGCCACGACGATTTGGAACATGTACGACAATTCGGACTTCCGGGTGGTCAGCGGAAACTATCTGAGATGCTCCTCGCTCTCGTTGCGTTATAATTTCGACACGAAGCTATTGGCGAAAACACCTTTCAAGAACATCTCCGCCAGCCTGAATGCGTTGAACCTGTTCACCGTGTCCGCCAAGGAATTGAAAGGACAACATCCTTCCCAGCAAGGATTCGACGCCATCAGCATGTCGATACGTCCCCAATATTCAGTGCAATTTAGTGTAACCTTCTAAACGATTTTCACATGAAAAGAATCATATACATAATGTTTTGCGTGTCGCTCTTCGGATGCAACTATCTGGACGACTATTCCCAAGACCTCGTTATCGCCAAAAGCGTGGCGGACGTGGACGAGCTTTTGTTGGGAAGCGCCTATCTACGCTATGGCAGCCCCGAATACCTATCCAACGGAGATGTCGGTTTCTGGATTCACTTGCTGGACGATGACGTGAACGGTGTTATCGCCACAAACGCAAGGGCCAGCAATGTGGAAGCGTTGCGAGGCACCTATTACGGCTACTTTACTTGGCAATGGGAAGTGGGACGCAATTACGACAAATCGAACTTGGCCTCAGATGCCAATCTGTGGAACACGCTTTACTCTCACATCAACATCGCCAACATCATCTTGGCGGAAATCGAGGACATGGACCGACACAACGAGCAAGAGGAACTGGACGCTTGGAGAGTGCAAGGCGAGGCCCATTTCTTGCGGGCTCAATTTTACCTGTTCTTGGTGAACATCTACGGCGACGCCTACGCTCCCTCCACGGCGGAAAACAAATTGGGCGTGCCCTTGAAACTAACAGAATACGTGGAGCACGACCCTGACAAGAATCCCCAGTTCGAGCGCGCTTCAGTACAGGAGGTATACCAACAAATCGTGCAGGACTTGGAGGAAGCCGTCAACTGTTTTGAAAGAGGCTCCCAACCCCTATCCATCTACCGGGCATCCAAGGAAGCCGCTTTGCTACTGTTGAGCCGGGTTTACCTGTACATGCAGGATTGGGAGAACGCCCGCGACCGAGCATTGGAAGTGTTGGAAACGAAAAACACGCTGACCTCCGTTCCCTTCGCCGATTCCACCGTGTTCCTGACTCCGACAAGTTTGGAAATTATTTTCACGCAAGGAGTACAAAACTTGAAACACGCCATATCCGGATGGGGCGGGGAGTTTTGTGTGAGCCGGGAACTATACGACTTGTATGACGACACCGACCGCCGGAAAACAGTCTATTTCACAACTTCCCGCGACAGTGTCGGCCTGTATTATAAATACGACCCGACCAGCGAGCCCTCTTATTTGGGCGACATCTTTATGCTGCGGACCGCCGAGGCTTATTTGAACGCCGCCGAAGCCTACGCCATGCTCGGTGACGCAGGGAACGCCTCTACCTATTTGAACGATTTGCGCCGTATGCGTCACAACAGCTACTCTTCAGTTACTTACGGAGCGGATGAAATCATACAGGAAGTGCGCGACGAAAGACGAAGGGAATTGTGCTTCGAGGGACACCGCTGGTTTGACCTAAGACGTTACGCAGTGTGCGAGAACGCCTCTTACAAGCGGACCATCGACCACGTGTTCCCGCTTTACAACACGAACGATCGCAACGCTTTCCAATCCGCAGAAGTGTACCGATTGGAAATAGACGACCCAGCCTATACGTTCGCCATTCCCAAAGACGTGTTGACCTTCGACTCCGAAATGCCGGACAATCCCCGAGAAGTACGCGAATACATAGAAACCATCACCATTGACGACGATGAGGAAGAAACAGAAGAACCCAGTATCTAACAGACTAAACAATATGATTATGAAAAAATATATCTTTATTTTTATCATGACGTTAGGATTTTGGTGCTGCCAAAAAGAAGACGACATCACCCCGCAATTGGAATTGGAGAACCTGTACACGGTGGCAAATTCCGATTCGGACACCATCCAACAACGCCTGCATGAGATTTATGAAAAATACCAAGTGACCGTCACGTTCAACGACACGATTGGCAAAGTGTTCGTGAAAACGGACATTCACGGCGATTCCGTGTTCACCTATGAGACTGTGGACCCGGGGTACAGTTTCACGACATTCAACAGTTTGGACTACAACTATGTCTTCATGACCGATCCGGAGCAACAATCCCGGATGTTGGACGTGGTGGAAAGCTATCTGGAACAATGCAATGACAAACTGTACCCGCAAGTCGTGCTATTAGTGGACAGCTATTCCACGACAGACCAACGCGGTACAGTGACGGAATACTCCATAGGCGACTACAATGTGACCTACCGCGCCCTCCTGCTTTCCAGCACGACCGATGAAGCCATGCTGGAAACTCTACCGGACGAAATCATGAAGACGTTCATCATTTCCCGCATCAGCGACTATTCCTCCGACTTATTGGCGTTCAATCAGATATCGAGAGATTTCATCGGAATGTCGTGGAGCGCATTAGGCGTTTCCACGCTAAGGGAACCAGTCACTTACATGGGATATAACGACTGGTGGGAGTACGTGGAAATTACTGTCACTGAATTTTATGAATATCCTCTTTATAGTTCATGCTCCTGTCTACAGGACGATTGGTGGGGATTCTATGAGCTGACACCTGAGGCAGTAGAGGATTTCCGGAACGCCGTGCGTCAATTAATCGGGCCTTTCGGCTTCGTCATGGAAAGTGCCAAAAGCCCCGTGGGCGCACCTCCCACAGACACAGGAGACGATTTGCAAGTTTTCGTGACGGAAATGTTGCGCTTCTCGCAAGAGGAATTCGCATCCATTTGGGGAGAATATTCCTTGGTCATGCAGAAATACGAAATTTTATATGACCTGTTAACAAATGAATTTGGTGTTACTTTATAATTAGGAGGTATTATGAAAAAGACGATTTTCATCATAGCGGCATGGATAATATTGGGCTACGCTTGCTCGGACGACGAGGGTAGCATCCCACAAATTTCCGGAATCGTCCATTCCACCTTTTTGGACGAGCGTGACTCCACGGTTTATCAATGCATCACGGTAAACGGCCAAACCTGGCTGGCTGAGAATCTACGTTACCGCTTGTCGACAGGAGCAAGCGAGGGCTGTTACACATGGGAAGAAGCCGCAGCGACCGTCACCACGGACGACTTTGCCACCGCAGTAAGCGAAGCGTACTCTTCCGGCGAACTGGTGGACCCCATGCCTATCCCCATAACCGGCAGCATGAGGGTGCAAATACAATCCCTTCAAATGGGCTTTATCACCAAGGAAGACTTCATGGCCTATTATGCAAATTATCCCGAAACGGTAGCCGCACTGGAAGAAATAGACACAGGATTACTCCCCAACGCCGTGGCCTCCGCATTTGCCGCTGCCGAAGCAAGCAACGGCTATTATTCGGAGCATTTCGGCTTCCTCTATACTTATGAGGCCGCCCAGAATGCCCTCCCAGAGGGATGGCGGTTGCCAACGGACGAGGACTGGAAAGCCCTGGAGGAAGCCTTAGGCATGAGCAACGGAGAGGCGAACCAAAGTGAAGCGTGGCGCGGGGAATTCGAGGGCCTGTTGCTGAAAGAAGGCACGGAAGGTATCGGATTCAATGCCAAGATGGGCGGCGGATTGCTCTACGGAGGCGTAGCTTACGGCTCGAGATTCCAAAACGAGAACGCCTACGCCTATTTCTGGACCAGCACGACGCAAACCATGAACGACTCCATCCCCGTGGCCTACATCCGCAAGCTGAACTACGTGGAGAACCGGATATTCCGGGGCACGTCGCCGACGTCCACTCCGGCTTACAGCGTCCGAGCAATCATGGAATAATTTTATAAAGAATACGACAGTAAACATGAAGAATTTGTACTTTTTAGTGATCGCTTTCTTGCTTGGGCATACAGGTTTGTATGCCCAAGTTAAAGAAAGCATGTATGGCGACGCCGTAAAGGCGGACATCAAAGTGAATTATGTGTTTTCGTATGAGGAAGCCTTAAAAAAAGCGCAGGAAGAAAACAAGTTGATATTTTTCAACTGCTTCTCCGACTGGGCAGTGCCCTGCCATGCGATGAACCAGCACGTGTTCTCCGACCAAGCCTTCAGTGACTGGCTAAACGAGCATTTCGTGAACCTTTGGGTGGAAATGACCACCGAGGAGGGCCTCGCTTTGGGAGAGAAATACCACGTCAGTTCCATGCCCTACTACCTGGTGTTAAACGAGAACGGAGAGGTGGTTCACCGCATCGCTTCCGGAAGCGCATTGCCCGCATTCCAAGAATGCGTGGCCCTCGCCCTAAACCCGAAGACCTCATACAAAGGCATGACGGAAGCCTACGCCGCCGGGAAACGCAACAAGAAATTCTTGCTGGAATACGCCGCGGTGTTGCGCTGGGCGGGAGAGGATGACAAATACGACACGGTGGCCGACCAATACTTCCAATCGTTGAAACCCGCCCAATGGAGCAAGAAGGAGAACTGGCAGATTTTCCTCGACCGGATGAAACGGCCGGACAGTCTGCTGATTGACCATATCTTCGCACACAAGGCCGATTTCGTAAAAGAAAACGGGCAGGAAGCGGTGGACAACGCCATCGTCTCTTTGTATTACACCGACGCCCTAGCATACGCTGCGGGCAGCAAGCCCTACACGAAAGCCGACGCCCTGGACATGTTCACGCAATTGCGCAAAGGCCACATCCCGGACTCAAACGACGTATACAGGTTCTTGGAAATCGCCTCGTTGCGGAACGCCAAGAAATATTCCGAAATGCTGGACTATATGGAGACGCACACCGGGAAAATGGACGAGCGGGTGACGATGTTGTTGGATATGTCGCTGGACCGCCTACCCGAAATGACGCAGGCCGACCGGAAAATGGTGGCCGACTATCTGCGACGGCGCATGGAAGGGGGCGACGAATACACCCAAAAGCATTACGGCAATTTGGTCAACAGACTTTTGAACTTCAAAGGGATGGTTTTCGAGGAACTGTCTCTGGAAGAGGCGTTGGCAAAAGCGAAAAAGGAGGGGAAACGGGTCTTCATGGACTGCTACACCACGTGGTGCGGCCCCTGCAAGACGATGGATAGTCAAGTATTCACGCAAGCCGTGGCGGGAGAGTTCTGCAACGCCCACTTCGTGAACATCAAGGTGGACATGGAAAAGGGCGAAGGGCCCGCGGTTGCCGAACGCTATGGCGTGAGCGCGTTCCCCACCCTGTTCGTGCTGGACGCGGACGGCTCCGTGAGGTGCCGGATTGTCGGCGCCAGAAGCACGGAGGACTTCATGACCATATTGAAAAGAAGCATGAACGAGGAGTTCAAGTATTCCACGCTCAAAGAACAATACGCCGCAGGCGACCGCTCGTCGGCCTTCCTCAGCCGCTACCACCTGACGATGTACGACGCGGGCGACATCCGGGACACGGAAGAAATCAGCCATTTCCTGGCCTCGCTGCGGGATAGTGCGACGTACACGCCCGAAATCTGGTTCCTGTACAATCTAGTGGCGTTCGACGCAACCGGTCCGGAGTTCGCCTACCTGCTGGACCACCGGCAACAGTTCGCCGACACCCTCGGTGCGGAACGAGTGGACCGCACGCTGCAAAACATCGTCTTCCCCGTTTACGTGGACTATCTGCTCGGACGGAATGACCGAGGAGCGATGGAGCACTGCCGGACGCTTTTGCGGAATGCGGATTTACCCCAAGACAACGCCCTCCTGCTCCTTGACGATTTGACCGCAAAATACGACGCCAAGGACTTCGCCGGACTGATGGAGGTTTACGAGGGGAAAGTCAGTCCCATCGCCAACGACTGGCTGCGCCTGAACCTGGACGCCCTGCTCGACATCTTCATGAAGGAGGCCCCGACCGACATCCAACGCCGAGCTTTGGACTACGCCAAACGGGCCCTCGGCGCAGCCGTCCCGGCGGCAATCAACAAATACTCGGACTTAGTGGCCAATCTGACCAAATACGTTGACGAAAAATGAAGAAAATTCTATTCATTATTGTTTTGTTAGTAAATGCGGCGCAGCTTAGTCTCGCCGCTTTTTACACAAGAATCCCCTACCAGAACGTGGCGGGGAAAATGCAGGTGAAAGTCTCCGTGGGAGACGTGGAAGGGACGTTTATCTTCGACACGGGTGCCCCGGTGTGCCTAACCCACTCCTTCGCCCAAAAAGTGAACCTGACCAAAATCCGGGAAATGAGATTCGTGGACTCGAATGGACAGGAGTTCACGCAGGATTTGTACATGCTAGACGCGCTGAAAGTGAGCGACACGGAATTTACAAAAGTGCAGGCCGTGGTGTTCGAGGAGGGCAATATGGTGGAGCAGATGAACATCGACGGGGTGCTGGGCTACACGTTGTTCGGCAGCCACATCGTTGCGATAGACGCCGCCAAGCAAGAGATTGTCATCTCGGACATGGAGGAGCGTTTCCCCTTACAAGCGGAATACGCCAGCCGGATGTTGAGCGCAGACTACACGCCCATGATCGAGTGGAAAGTGGGGGGAGTGGTTGCCGACACAGTGCTTTTCGACTCCGGAGCCGCCGGATTCTGGGAGGTCTCGGAGGACAAATTCTTCCAACTGAAGCGGCAGGGCCTCGTGAAGCAACTGAGCAAAGGTCAAGGCATCATCTCATTCGGCGCCACCGGATTAGAGGAGAACACTGTTCGCTACCGTTTAGTGGCAGAAAAGGCGGGAATCGGCGCCGCCCGCTTCAAAAACGTGACGGCAGAAACAACTTCAGGCATGTCCCGCATCGGCACGGACCTGCTCTACTACGGAAAAGTGATTATGGACTACCGGAAGCGGCTATTCTATTTCATCCCCAACCAACCGGATACCGTGCCGGACATGTACCGGAAGACCTGGAACGTGGAAATCACCGTCATGAATGACTACCTCACCGCCGGGTTCATTTGGGAAAGTGCGGCGAAAGACCTGTCCGGAGGCGAGCGCATCGTGGAAGTGAACGGGAAACGCTTCGGCAAAGTGGACATGTACGAGGCCATGACCACCAATTTAGTGGATCTGTCGGGCGACGAGGCCACCATCGTCGTCATCGACAAGACAACCGGCAAAGAAAAACAAGTCGTCATCCGCCAAGAATAAACCTAAGGAAAGGTTGTCCGACTTTGAAACAATCGCGCTATCTTTGCCATTCGCAAAACGACACAGAATGAAGGTGAAGAAATTTTATATCGAGACGTATGGCTGCCAGATGAACGTGGCAGACAGCGAGGTGGTGGCCGCCATTTTGGAAAACGCAGGGTTCTCCCGCACGGACGAGCGGGAGAAGGCGGACGTGATTCTCGTGAACACGTGCTCCGTGAGGGAAAACGCAGAGCAGCGGGTGAGAGGGCGCGTGCAGGGATTCACGGAACTAAGAAAGAAAAATCCGCAGCTGCTGGTGGGAGTGATGGGTTGTATGGCGGAACGGCTGGGCGCCGCCCTTTTCGAGCAGGAGAAGAACGTGAACATCGTGGTGGGTCCCGACGCCTACATGGACCTACCGCTGCTCATCGAGAAGGCGGAACAGGGCGAGAAGGCCATCAACGTCGAGCTGTCCGAAACAGAGACGTACAAGGACATCTGCCCCTCGCGCATCGACGGGACGGCCATATCCGGCTTCGTCTCCATCATGCGGGGATGCAACAATTTCTGCACCTATTGCATCGTGCCGTACACGCGCGGCAGGGAGCGCAGCCGCAGCCCGCGCAGCATCGTGAACGAGGTGCTCGACCTGCAGGCGAAGGGCTACAAGGAAGTCACTCTGCTGGGACAAAACGTTAATTCCTACCTGTGGCGCGGCGAGGGCCAGGAAATCAATTTTCCGGCGTTGTTGGAACGGGTGGCCACGACATTCCCCGGCATGCGGGTGCGCTTCGCCACGTCGCATCCGAAAGACATGAGCGACGAGATTCTGCGGACCATCGCCGCCCATCCCAACATCTGCCGCCACATCCACCTGCCCGCACAGTCGGGCAGCAACTCGGTGCTGCGGGACATGAACCGGAAATACACGCGGGAATGGTATCTGGACCGCATCCGGGCCATCCGGGAGATTATTCCGGACTGCGGGTTGTCGACGGACGTGTTCGTGGGCTTCCACAACGAGAGCGAGGAAGATTTCCAACAGACCCTGGAGCTGATGAGAGAGGTGAGATTCGACTCGGCGTTCATGTTCAAATATTCAGAGCGTCCGGGGACGGCAGCATCCAAACGACTGGCGGACAATGTGCCGGAGGAGGTGAAAGGCCGCCGGCTGCAGGAACTCATCGACCTGCAAGTGGAACTGTCGCACGAGAGCAACTGGCGTGACGTGGGCAAGACGTTCGAAGTGCTGGTGGAAGGCACGTCGAAGAAAAAAGCCGACGAGTTGTTCGGCCGCAGCAGTCAGAACAAGGTCATCGTGTTTCCGGACAACGGAGCCAAGGCGGGCGACCTCGTGCGGGTCGCCGTGAAGGGATGCACGTCCGCCACGCTTATCGGAGAAGCCATAAACCCATAATCTTTTCGCCATGCAACATCGCAAGCTACTCAACGAAGAACTGAACCGCCTCAGCACGGAAGAATACCGGGAGGCGGAGAAACTGCCCGTGGTGGTCGTGCTGGACAACGTGCGCAGCCTGAACAACATCGGCTCGGTGTTCCGCACGGGCGACGCTTTCCGCATCGCCAAGATATGCCTCTGCGGCATAACAGCCACCCCACCCCACCGTGAAATCCACAAGACGGCGCTCGGGGCCGAGGAAAGCGTGGAATGGCAATATTTCGAGGAAACGACCGACGCAGTGAGGGAGTTGAAGGAGGAGGGGTTCACAATCGTGGCAGTGGAACAGGTGGAAGGCAGCGTGTCGCTGGAAAGATTCTCCCTCGTCGCAGGACGGAAACACGCCTTCGTGTTCGGGAACGAGGTGAAAGGGGTGCAACAAGAAGTCGTGGACCTTTCGGACTGTTGCGTGGAACTGCCGCAATTCGGCACAAAGCACTCGTTCAACGTCGCCGTGACGGTCGGCATTGTCCTTTGGCAAGCCCTATCCCCCCTAATCCGGGAAAAGGACCAACTCGTCGCATCGAAGTGATGTGTCCATACCTCCTTTCCCCTTTTTTCGTGGCAGGGCGGCTAACATAATTTTTCACAATTCCTTTATCTCGGGATATTCAAGAAATAGTATAAAATTAGCCAACTAATTCATTGCGAGTTAGCTGGCTTTTTTGTATCTTTAGGAAT
>CALUHX010000080.1 GCA_944320555.1 uncultured Butyricimonas sp.
GGTGTATGTGGACCGCTTCCGTCCGGAGGTGGCCGTTCGCTATTCCATGAAAAATCTCAGGAGGGACGGCGGCGTGTTGAACATCCCGTTGTTCATGGCCGACTGGACGGAGAAATTGTTGGGGTTGTCGTGACGGGGAAGCGCGGCAATCATTGCAGGAACAGGTAGGCGAACAGCGGGAAAAGGTCTTTCAGCCGCTCCCGCAGGAGTTGTTTGGCCCGTGCCCGCTGACTTTTCACGGTGTGCGTGGAAATGTTGAGCTTTCGCGCCACCTCGTTGATGTCGTCCCCTTCCATATAGCTTAGCTTGAACACCTTCCGGCATTCCTCGGGAAGGCTGTCGATGGCGGTCATCAATTCCCACATCACTTCGCTCTCCACCCGGTCGGTCACGTAGTTGCGTTCGTCCGCCTCGGACGCCTCTTGGCGGATGAGTTCGTGGTGCCGTTGGTGGATTTCAGCCAGCTTGAGGTGATTCATGCAGGCGTTGTGGACGGTGGTGTAAAGGTAGGCTTTCAGGGCGAGGGGTGTCGGAAACTTCATGTTCCGCTGCCATAGCTCCACGAACACGTTCTGCGTGATGTCCTTCGCGTCCTCCATGTCCACGTACTTGCTGGCGTAGAAGCAAAGGGGGCGGTAATGCTCGTCGAAAATCTCTTTGAACAACTTTTCCTCCATGTCCGTTTCTTGCTGAATGTTACTCGGTTGTGCGGACAAAGGTAAATAAATTTTCGAGACAGTGTAAATTTTTTTCCGATTGATTACGCTCTTTTCCCCTTCTCGTTTGTTTTAATAGTGTAAGCAAACGAAAAACGGCTATGAATAAAGAAAGAGAGATACGACGGATACGGGACCTGATTCTCCGCTCGGTACATTCCTCCCTCGGCGGCGAGGAGGAGCGGGAGTTGGAAGCGTGGCGGAAAGCCTCGCCCCGTAACGAGGAAACCTTCCGCAAGCTGGTGGAGCAGCGGTTCTCGCCCGAGGAATACGCCCGCTACCGGCAAGCGCGCCAGTCGGACGATTGGCCCGAGTTGAGGCGGAAATTGAGAAAGCGCGGGCGGGCGCGTTACTTGTCGGGAGGCTGGATTGCCCGTTACGCGGCAGTCTTGCTGGTCGGCGTTGTCGCCGCCTGGTGGCTGGCCCGCTCGGAGGACGAGCCGGTGCCGCCGGTGACGGTGGCCCGTCAGGAAATCCTGCCCGGCGAGATGAAAGCCGTGTTGCGCTTGGAGAGCGGCGAGCGAATCGCCTTGGGCAAACGCGCGGAGCGGCAGGACGAGCGTCTGGCCGTCCGGGGCATATCGGAGCGCGACAGTGCCTTGGTCTACGGGGAGCAGCCCGAGCGGCGGGTGGAACGCCACGTGCTGACGGTGCCTCGGGGTGGGGAATACGTGTTGACGCTGTCGGACAGCACCCGGGTGTGGATGAACTCCGACTCCGAATTGCGCTACCCCTCCCGTTTCGAGGGCGGCGAGCGGCGGGTGTCCGTCACGGGGGAAGCCTATTTCCAGGTGGCTAAGGACGAGTCCCTGCCATTCGTCGTGGAGGCGGGCGGTGCGGCGGTGCGGGTGACGGGCACGGAGTTCAACGTGATGGCCTATCCCGATGACGGCCGCGTGGAAACCACGCTGGTCAGCGGAGGCGTGGACGTGGAGGCGAATGGACAGACGAGGCGCGTCGCGCCCGGCTCGCAAGCCGTCTACGACAAGGCTTCCGGTAGCCTCGACGTGCGGGCGGTCGACCTTGCTCTCTACACCTCGTGGAAGGACGGGCTTTTCGAGTTCCGCGACATGCCCTTGGGGGCGGTCGCCCGTCAATTGGAGCGGTGGTACGACGTGGAGATTCTTTTCGCCGACCCCGCCGTGGCGGACATCCGCTTCACGGGAGCCGTCAAAAAGATGAAACCCCTGGCCTTCATTCTGGACATCATCCAAGGGACGCGTTCCGTGGACTACCGGATAGAGGGTCGCCAAGTGATAATCGACAAAAAATAAACCGGAAAATGTCTGGCCAACAAATTCCGGCTAATCATGAAACCAATATCGTTGCCGTCGTCTGGAAAATGAGGAAACGGTATTGAATATGTTCCACTTTATAAAAACAAAAGTATGAAAAAAGAACAAACGGACACTTCTCCGCGCTGGAAGAAGTTTCCACAAAGTTTTTTAAGAAAGATGAAATTGACTGTTTTGTGCTCCCTGTTGCTTGTGTTCCAAGTGGGAGCGGTTCAACTCTCCAACGCCCAGAAAAGGGTATCGTTGGATTTGCAAAACGTGACGCTGGAGGATTTCTTCACGGAACTCCGTCGGCAGACTGGAAACGTGTACGTCTTCAACATGGACGACATCCGCTCTTTCCGGGATGTCAGCGTGAAGTCCGACAACGAGCTGGAAACGGACGTGCTCGACCGTGTGTTGAGCGGTCTCAACCTCGGCTACAAGATTGTGGAGGACTACATCGTGGTGTTCAAAAAGCAGGCTCCGGAAGAGAAAAAATCCGTCACGGTGCGGGGTTACGTCTACGACGAGAAAAAGCAGCCCATGCCGGGTGTGACCATACAAGTGGTGGGCACTTCGGTGGGAACGGCGACGACGAGCAAGGGGTGGTTCTCCATTGACCTGCCGCTGCTGAAAGGGAAACTGAGGTTCTCGTTTGTGGGCTACGAGTCGCAGGAGGTCGAGTTCACGGAGCGGACGGACACGCTGAAAGTGTATATGAAAGAGGAGGTCTCCGACTTGGACGAGGTGGTGGTCCGGGCATACGGTTCCCAAAAGAAGCGGGAGACGATTAGTGCCATATCGTCCGTCACGGCGGATGAAATCAAGGAAGTGCCTGCTGCGAGCATTGCCACGTTGCTGCAAGGTCGGTTGGCGGGCGTGAACGTCATCCAGCAGTCCGGTGCTCCGGGAAGTGCCTCGGTCATTGCGGTGCGTGGGTTCAACTCCCTGCTGGTGGACGGTGCGAGCGACGGTCAGCCGCTTTGGGTGATCGACGGGGTGCCGATGCACTCGTTCGTGTCGCCGGTGACGGGCACGAACACCTTGGCGGACATTGACCCGAGCATGATTGAGTCGGTGACGGTGCTGAAGGACGCCGCCGCAGCCTCCATTTACGGCTCCCGTGCGGGCAACGGCGTGATACTGATAACCACAAAGAAGGGCAAAGCCGGGGAAGCGAAATTCTCCGCTAACGTCTCCTACACTTTCTCGCAACTGATGGAATACCCCACGCAAACGGGCGGCCGCATGGAGCGGTGGTTGGATATTCAGAATTTAAGGAATTCAAATTCTACTTATTATGATTGGACGACTATGTTGCAATATTATCCATCAGCTTATGAAGAAGTTTATGGGACAAGCGGAATATATGACCGTTTTTGGGGCAATGGTCAGACTGGTAGTACAAAGCTAAATTACACGCTACAAGATAGTTTGGATCCTTATTATAACAATAGTACCAATTGGTGGAAGTATGTTTTTAGAACGGGAAAAGTAGTGAATGCAAATATTCAAGCGTCTGGAGGAAGTGAACGTTTTCGATATATGGTGGGGTTGGGTTATTATGATGAAAAAGGAATAGCAATTAATAGTGGTTACATGCGGGTAAACCTGATTTCAAATTTGTCTGCGAATTTTACGTCTAAATTGCGTTTGGATACTCGAGTATATTTAACCTATGTGGATCGCACAATGAATCGTTCAGAAGGGAGTTCTCGTTATGAAGGAATATCTGCAAATCCCCAAAATCAATTAACTATATTACCCGCAACAAAAGACATGGAGGAAGAATGGCTAAAGCAGGTAAGAGGCATAAAAGACCGTACGGATGATTATCGAGCAATGGTAAGCGCTTTTTTGGAGTACGAATTATTAAAAGGATTGACATTTTCGGCTTCTGCGAATATTGATTTTTCGCAAGGCAATATGAATAAATTTACCCCGAGTACCCTTGATAATATGTATCATGAAAACAAATCAGAGGGTGCAATTAATCGTCAAATTCTGATTTCTACAGAAGAATTGTTACATTATAATACAAGTATAAAAAATAAACATAACATTGATATTTTACTAGGATTCAATGCGAACAAAGAGCAAAGTTTCAGTATCAATGGGTATGGCATAAGAGGTGCGAGTGATGATGTTTATTATTATAATTCGTCTGCTATAGATGTTGTCAATAGAGGGACTGATGAATATCCTATGTATCAATCCACTCGATATTATGCTTCAGATTTTACAGAAAAAAGAATGGAGAGTTATTTTGGACGAGTTGGGTATAATTATAAGCAACGATATTTGTTAGAATTTACTTTTCGGAGAGATGGTAGTTCCACTTTTGGAGAAGATCATCGTTGGGCAAATTTCCCTTCCGTAGCTGTCGGATGGACTTTCTCAGAGGAACCGTTTATTAAGCGTTGGACGGAGAGTTGGTTAAATTGGGGTAAATTAAGAGGAAGTTACGGGACTTCAGGACAAATATTTACAAAGGCTTATTTAGCACATGGATTGATGAGTGTGAAGCCGAACAAGTTTTTAGGAAATGAAGGAGTGACCTCTGCTGAACCAGTTTCTCCCGATTTGACGTGGGAAAAGACGGAGCAATACGATATAGGATTGGATATGGATATGTTTAATTATCGTTTAAATTTAAAACTAGACTATTATTATAGATATACTAGTTCGTTAATTTACGAAGTTGCACTTCCTGGGGATTTATATCCATTTGTTTCTCGAGTAGAAAATGCAATGGCTGTTTCTAATGAGGGAATTGAATTAGAATTACAAGCGGATATTTTCCGAGAAAAAACTCTAAGTTGGCGAATGAAATTTAATGCTGCTCGTAATTGGAATCGTTTTGAAAAATCATATACGGGGAAGGATGTTTACAATTTGGTAATAGGACGTCCGTTGCATGGTTTATATGTTTATGCGAGTGATGGTTTTTATGAATCAGACGATGAAGTTCCTCGTTATTATACGGTAAATGGAGAAGAAACATATGCAGACGGTGTTTCAACAAAAAGTAAAGTAAGTGGCTCCGTAGGTTCTTATAAATTGTTGGATTTTGATGGAGATGGTATGCATGATTTATACTATGCTGGTTCTACGCTTCCATTGGTTCATGGGGGGTGGGTAAATGAGTTGACATGGAAAGGATTCGATTTGAATATACTATTGAATTATGTTATTGGAAGAAAAATGATAAATGGTAAGATAGCTGCATCTTTTACTTCAAGTGATCCTATGACGAAAATGTTAGACTATCGTGATTTAAAATTTTGGACAGCACCTGGTTGCGATGCAAATTTACCTGCTTTGGGGAAAGGTAAAGTCGCTACCATAGATTCCAATATAGAAAAAGTAAATTATGTAACGATGAAACAATTAACTTTAGGATACAATGTAGCTGAACAAATTGCTCAAAAAATAGGTTTTACGGGTATTCGTTTATTTGCCACAATTGAAAATTTATTTTATTTGAGCAATTATTCAGGAGAAAATCCTGAGGTTGTGGATATTTATTCTGGAATGGATACGGGGGGAAGTTATCCTCTTCCAAGGAAATGGACGTTAGGTTTAACTCTAAATTTTTAGTGATATGCAAAAATGTATTTATGTCTTTTGTATTATGTTCTTAGGCTGGATTGGAATTGGATGTTCTGATTTTATAGACGTGCGTCCTGAAAATGCTACAACCTATACGAATTATTTTCGGACGCAAAAAGATGCGGAAGCTCTCTTAACATACTTGCAAGTTATGATAAAACCTATAGCTTATGGACATATTGCAGCGAGAGGATTAATTGTGGATAGTGATCCGAACGGATGGGATGTCCCCAATAAATTAGATCCGTCAAAGGCCAGAGATTTCTTAAAAGATTATTATGATGTGATATATCAAGCTGATTTGATTTTGGATAATGCTCATCGTTTTGAAATAACAGAAGAAGAGCTTAAACCGTATCTTTTACAAGCTTATTTTGCTAAGGGTATTGCTTATTTTTATTTGGCAATGAATTTTGGAGAAGTTCCCATTAAAAAAGGGAGTACGAATTTTGAGAAACTACCTCAAAGTTCAATTTCAGAAGTTTTGGATGAAGCAGAAAAATGGGCTTTAAAAGCTATGGATTTGCCAAAATATGAAGATTTAGTTCAGCAAACAGCAGAAACTCGGATGAAACAATATGGATGTAAGGGAGCCGCGGCAGCCTTGCTTGCTCATCTTTATGCTTGGAGGGCAGGGGTGGAAGGAAGGAGTGAATGTTGGGCACAAGCCGAAGAATATTGCCGAATGATTATTGAAGGTGAAGTTGGTAATTATCAATTAGCAGAGACTCCCGAAGAAGTGTGTGTAAATGTTATGCATGGAAATAGTGATGAAAGCATCTGGGAACTTTATAATATTGGAGATGAGACTATTTATAAAGGATTTAATTCTTTTGTTGGTTTTCCCGTTATTGCGACTTCTGAATATACTCCTGATAATACATGGCAACCAGCAATTTATAAAAATACAGTACGAAAGATGTATGATAATGAAGATCTTAGGCGGGACGCATATTTCTATGGAACGGATGCAGACTCCATTTACTTGAAATATGTGAATAATGAGGTGGTCGTAGACATAGAGAGGGGGGAAGATTCTGTAATTTTAGTTTATGACAATCAAAGTATTCCGAGGGCTTATCTTTATAAATATCGTTATTCTTATTACACTTATAATGATATTTCTCCAGAACCTCGCTTTGTGGGATTAAGTCAAAATATTGTAATTTGGAGATTGGCAGATATTTATTTGCTTCGTGCAGAATGTCGTGCTCGACAAGGAAAAGCGAATGCAGTGGATGATTTGAACGTGATTCGTCGTCGGGCATATGGTAATGATAGTCATGCATTTCCTTGTGTCGAGGATATGGAGAATGGATTGGCGGGGAATATTCAACTTGCTATTTTTCGGGAAAGAGAGAAAGAGCTATTGCATGAATATCATCGTTATTTTGATATAGTCCGAAACGGTTGGTGTTTCCTGCGTGGAGAAGATACGTATGATTACATTCGTAAAGAAATATCAGAGGCTTATGCTCAATTAACGGATCAAGATATTCAAGATGGAGCTTTATATAATGCTTTAACTGAAGAAGCTTTTGTGAATAATGATTTGATGCGTCAGAATAGATATTGGAATCGTCGTTTTCAATAAATTAAAGATATGAGAAATTTGACTTTTGTAATAAGCATCGTCGCATTTTTAGCCGTGGGATGCACGAAGAATAATTACATAGACACGGGAATCAGCGATGGTCGCCACGAGGGAGAGAGCTTGTTGGAATACATGGAGGGGGATTCCTATAATTGGGATTCCACCGTGTTGATGGTGCGCCATGCCGGGGAGGAGATGGTTCGTCTATTTGAGGGGCAAGATTCCGACCACAAAGAAATCACCTTTTTTGGATTGACCAACCATTCCATTCGTCGTTATCTGTTGCAAAACGGAATCGAGCGGGTGACAGATTTAGATGCCGACTGGTGTCGTTCCATTTTGTTAAAGCATATCATTGACGGAAAAATCTACCGCACTGATATTCCCGCCGGGGAGCCGGGTTTATATGGCACGGCAGGCACGGGCGGCAAGACGTTCACCACGTTGGCGGGCACGCAGGTGTGGGTGTACGTGGTGGTGCAAGAGAAAGACGGCATCGTGGAGCAGGCAGCCAAACCGATATACATTAATTTTCTGGAATCGAATGGCTTGTTCGCCATTGCTTCGGGCGACATCGAGCCGGACAACTGCATCGTGCATGCCTTGGATTATAATTTTACCCTCGGCGACGAGGAATAACTAAAAGACGAGAAAAGATGAAACGACTGATATTATTAGCGACAGTGTTCGTGGTGGCTCTGGGAGCCTGCCACGAGAAGACGATAGGGTATCTGATTACGGAGAACGCCTCCTACGACCCTGACACAATGTACGTGCGCAAGACTCCCGATCCTGTGGAGGACGCCGTGCGGATAGAATACGGATCCCCTTGGGTATCGTTGCAGTTGCAGGGATACGAGGGCACGGAGCAGATTTATTTTAGCATAGAGTCGGTGACTTCCGACCAAGGGGAGGCTGCCGCCGCCACGTTCATGAGCGAGCTGACCATCCGTGGAGGGGGAGCGTTGATGTACCCGCTGGAGAACAACGCCGTGCCGGGCACTTACGTCGTGTCCGTTCGGCTGACGAACGACGGCTATTCGCAGGTGGTGGAAGATGCTATGACGATTATTGTCACAGAATGACATTTGCGCAGCGGGAGGCTTTGGGCTTTCTGAGAGTCCGGGGCCTTCCCGTTGGTACTGGTCGGGCAAGGAATTGGTGCGTGCTTCCTTGCCCGTTTTTATTGGTTCCTTTGTGTGTGTGTCATTTAATGACGGGATGTCCTCTTTTTTTGCTACTTTGCTTTTTCACAATATACCCGCCGGAGCTTCGCCCGTCAGACACAAAAATCAAAATTTATGGCAAAAAATATCATAAGAAGTGGAGCGAAGTCCACGCCGGAGGTTCGTCACGAGCGTGACGGCCTGTTTGTGTTCATTGAAACGAAGAACGTGTTGATTCCCTATGCCGCCATCCTTTACGTGGAGGCGCAGGGCAGCTATTGCCGCATCCATTTGCGGGACAAGAAAGTGGTGAAAGTGACCAAGCGGATGAGCCTTGTGGAAGAATGCCTGCCACCCTCGCATTTCGTCCGTGTGCATTACAGTTACATCGTCAGCCTCTTCGACATCACGGAAGTCGCGGGCTCGACGCTTTATCTCGGCGAGAAGTATCTCCCCATAGGGCGAGCCTATCGGAAGCCTCTCGTCGACAACCTGAATATCCTATAATCTAACCCTTTAATCTTAATTCAATAATTCGCCTGCCGGGACCCAGACTCCCCGGCGGGTCATTCCCCCTCTCCCCAAGCCTCCCTCACCTCCCGCTCTGTCGCCTCCCAATCCTTTTTTACAATCTGTCCCGTCAGCCCAATCCGCCCTTGTCGGGATTTTCAAATAAAAATAGTGCTTTTGTAACAGATATGAATAGGACTTATAATATATATTGCGATGAAAGTTGTCACCTTGAACATGATTGCCAAAAGGCGATGGTGTTGGGAGGTATTTGGTGTTCCTACGACAATAGGAAAAGGATTGCTCGACAACTTAGGGCTTTGAAAATAGAATACCGGTTAAGCCCCAAATTTGAGGTGAAGTGGAATAAGGTTTCCCCTTCGCGTGTTGATTTTTATCTTGCATTGGTAGACTTCTTTTTCAATAATCCGGACTTGCATTTCAGGGCATTTGTCATACCGGACAAAAGCGAATTGCCCCACGAGGCATTCAGCCAAACGCATGATGAGTTCTATTACAAATGTTATTTCCGTCTTCTGAAGACACTGCTTGAACCCGGAAATTCGTATAATATTTATCTTGACATCAAAGATACCCAAGGCGAGTCCAAAGTTCAGAAACTTCATGAATATCTTTGCAATAGCCGTTACGATTTTGACCGTGAGATGATACGGTGCGTGCAACAAGTCCGTTCACATGAACTTGAACTTATCGCTTTGGCAGACTTGTTTATTGGAGCACTGTCGTATGTCCATAGAGGTCTGCGCGACAGCGAAGCCAAAATGGAAGTAATAGAAAGAATACGTCGGCTTTCCGGATACCAACTTATGCGTAGTACGCTTTATCGGGAAAATAAGTTTAATTTGTTTGTTTGGCATCAAGCGTAATGATAGATAAGGATTTATTACCGGAAAAAATTTGCCTTGAAGATTACGGAGGCAACTACAAGGCTTATATAGATGCCGTCTATGAAGTGTTCGAGCGTGATTTCATTAAGCATAAGTCAACCTTTGGATCCCACAAATTGGCGATGAAATATCATCCGGCCTTTCAAGAAAGGGCTTATACATTCTATCACATGACCCACAAAGGAAAGATTGAATCCGAGCGTCAACCGGATTTACGCCGTTGTGAATGTATTCCATGGGCACGTCCTACCGTAGAAAATACCAGTGATTGGAACTTGAAATTTTGGAGACAGGCACGGCAGCGGTCAAACAATCGGGGTTGCATTGCGCTTGAGACAGAAGATGAAACCTATTTCGTAATATTAGAAGTAAGAGAAACATACGTTCTGCTTTGGACGGCATTCTTATCGGAATACCGGCATCAATCCCTGAAAAAACTCAAAGAGTTTGAAGAGTGGAAACAAGGCGAGGGTGGTAACATCGGTACTCCTGACGAATTGATAGCATTGATGCAGGAGTCTATAAAAAAAGCAAGAGGCTAACCTTTTACGGCCGCCTCCGTAACTCCTTCAACTACATGGTTGATGAGCTGATTCTTTTGCAAAGATAGCATTTTTCCGTGATTCTGACAAATCTTGGACAATTTGTCTTATAAATTTTTTGCGTGTCTGGTCTGAGCGGCTCACAAAAACGGTGTCAATCATAGTAAATTTATGGCTGACAATTCTTTCGTCAGTGCGTTGATGCCTTTTTGTATTTTCTCCAACTGCCGCTTGCGTGGTTTGTGTACCCCGGCCGCATAATGCCACAATTGGCGTTCATTGATGCCAGTGATGCGGCTCAAAGCGGCTTTCGTAAAAATGTTGCTGTAATAGTTGATAAACGTTGCGGCGTCGATTTTGAACCTCAAGGTGAACTCTCCTTGCAACACATCAACCGGAGCGATACTCATTTCCCGGCAGGATTCCAGATAAAGTTCAACGGCTTCCTGCATGTTTTTCTCGATTTCTTTCACGTCATTGCCGGTCGTTATCACCGGAACGCCTTCGATATATGCGCTCAAGTTGTCCCCAGCATGTTCCACAATCACTTCCACGGTTTTCATATTTACCTCCTTTTATTTTAGCCCCGCTTGCCTCAAAATGTTGTAATAAGTGCCTTTCTCAACGCCTTTTTTGCCGTGGGCAGGTACGATGAGATATGTGTGCCGTCAGTGTAAACCATGTGGCTGCCTTTTTGCCTCACGAGCCAAAAGCCTTTTTCAGTAAGCAGCGTTACAACGTCTTTAACCGATTTGTAGCTCATAGCGTTTACGACTTTATTACACTGCAAATATAGTAATTTTATGAATACTGTGAAAGAAAATATTTTATTAGTGTCCGATAAACATATTCAATAGATTGATTATCAGTATTGTTATCATGGACAAGCCCCCTTGTTGAAATCATTGTATAATTCTATGTATATCAACAAATTATTGATAATTTGAAATTTTTCATCGGACAGCAATAAAAATATTTATGTTTTCGTCATAAACACGGAGGCTGAGAATTCTAAACACCAATCTTACCTATAGGGTGATTGAGGCATGGGCAAGGTGTTTTAATGGTGCGGACATTGTGTATGAATGCGTCACGGACGTGTTTCCGACGATTTACAAGCAATGAATGGATGGTTTTTGTCCTGTCGGGGAAACGTCCGTGACACGTTCGTATGCCCGGACCGTACCATTAGAGGATACGGGACGTGCCTTGACCGCGGGCGCAGACGGCGCTGTTCTTGTTCCCTGGCGGGACGGGAGCGAGCTTTCCATGGGTTGCTGATTTTGTGTGTTATGACGTTGTCGGTCTGCCTATGGAGTTGTGTGTGAAAATGTTTTTCAAGGCGGAGGGCGGTGGTTTACTTTTGTGGTGTTATTGATTCCCAAAAGGGAGTCTAAGTTTAATTTAAAAACAAAAATTATGGCAACGACAAAACAAATGATGAGGGGCAAGGTGGGAAACTTGATTTTTTACGAGGTGAACGGGACGACACGGGTGAGGAGCGTTCCTTTGGAGTACAGGGACGCGAACACGGAGTCGCAACGGCAGACCCGGCGCCGGTTGGTGGTGGCGGTCCGTTTTTACCAGCACTTAAAGGAAACACTCTTGTGGAGGGTTTGGCGGGAGGCCGCCCGGGGCGAGGCCGCAAGCGGCTATGCCTTGTTTTTGAAGCGGAACGTGCATGTGTTCAACGATCGGACCCTGGAAGACGCGGAGCGGCTGGTGGTGTCCGAGGGAAAATTGCCTGCGATGAACGGTTTGCGGCTGATCGGACGGGAAGGCGGGATAGTCCGTCTGGCTTGGGACAACAGCCTTGACGCGGTGCGGGTTCATTCCGCCGACCGGCTGCGGGTGGTGGCGTTGTTCGAGGGGCGGCTGTTCTCGCCGGTGTGGATAGAGGGCGTGAATGCCCGCCGCTGCGACCGGAGCGCGGTTGTCGACCTGGGCCAGGCGGGGACGGGGGCGCACCTGTACTGTTTCTTTGAGTCGCCGGAAGGGCGGGACTTCTCGCCGAGTTGTTATCTTTACGCGGAGGGCGGGGCATGAAAGGGATAGTGGAGACGATAGGCGGCGTGGTGGAGCGGCTGGCCCTGTCCGCCGGGGAGAAGCGGAAGCTGGAGCGGGAGCTAACGGCGGCGCTGCTGGAGCACGAGACGCTGAGGACGGAGCGGCAGGCGGCGACGGTGGGCGAGGAGGCCCGGGGCAACTGGCTGCAGCGGTCGTGGCGGCCGTTGGTGATGCTGGCGTTCGCGGCGGTGATTCTGGTGGGGGCGTTCACGGAGCTGCCCTTGTTGGAGGAGTCGTCCCGGCTGTGGGACTTGCTGGAAATCGGCCTCGGCGGTTACATTGTGGGGCGTTTCAAGACGAGAAAATGATTGTTTTACCTTTTAATAAACGTGTTATCATGTACATTTTTAATCATCGATTGGAAGATTGCGGCGCGGAGTGGATTCTGTGCCTGAAAAACAAGAAGCGGATGGCGGCGCCGCCGAAGATGGTGGTGCTGCACTACACGGCGGGTACGGATTGCCGCTCGTCGGCCATTTACCTGTCCCGCCCGGACGTGGACGCCTCGGCCCACCTCGTGCTGGGGCGGCGGGGCGAGATTATCCAACTGCTGCCGTTCGACATCGAGGCGTGGCACGCCGGCCGCAGCCGGTACGCCGGGCAGGAGGGGCTGAACCGCTGCTCGATAGGCATCGAGTTGGACAATCTGGGGCGGCTCGACCGGAAGGATGGGAGGTTCGTGGCGGAATGCGGCAGGGTGGTTCCCCCGGAGGAGGTGTTCGCATGCGAGGCCGACGGGGCGACGACGTACTGGCACCGCTACACGGAGCGGCAGAAGGCGGTGTTGGCGGAGGTGCTGCGGGTGTTGCGCGGGGCGTATCCCATCCGCCACGTGGTGGGACATTCGGACGTGACCGCCCGGAAGCAGGACCCCGGTCCGGAACTGCGGGAGTTCATGTGCTATTGAATGGATTTTTGATTCTCAAACTTTTTATTATTCATCTTTTAAATTTTAGACGTATGGCAATTTTTAATTCTTACCTTTTGGGAAAGGCCAAAAAGTCGGTGGGCAACATCACGCTTTGCTACCGGAATCTGAAGAACATCGCCCAGGCGAAAGTGTTTAGCCGGAGGGACAACCCCACTCCGGAGGTGTTGGACCAGCGCGCCCGGGTGCGGGTGCTGGGGAAGTTGGGGCGGAGGCTGCTGCCCGCGGTGCGGAAGGGCTTCGTGGGCGTGGGCGACGGGACGACGTCGAACGCCTTCATGTCGGAGAACATGGGCGCCGTGGAGGTGACGGCGGACCACGTGGCGACGGTGGACTTCGCGCGGCTGAAAGTGGCCTCCGGGTTGCAGGACGAGCCGCAGGTGGAGGTCGTGTACGACGCAGAAAGCGCGACGTACTCGTTCACGCAGGCGGGGGTCACGGAGGAGGACGGGTTTTGCGGCGCGGACGACAAGGTGTACGGCGTGCTGCTGGAGGAGGAGCTGTCGAAAGTGAAGCTGATGACGCTGAAGACGAGAGGGGAGGGCGGCGTGACCTCTTTCCCGCTGCCTTCGGGCTGGAACGCGGACAACGTGCACGTCTACTGCTTCGCCACCACGGCGAACGGGCGGATGGCTTCGGACAGCAGGCATGTCGAAGTTTAAGAAAGGAGGCGCGTATGCAATTCTATTTCGTGATCGGGATGTTTTCGACGCTGGGGTTGAACACCCTGCTTGGCCAAGTGGTTGACCAGCTGGCGGCGGGCCTCGTGAGCGTGGTCGGCGGGATGGCGAGCGCCGCCGTGGTCGCCTGGTTGAAACGGCGTTGGGACAAAAACGCGTGACCCAAGCCGGCTTCATGCCCCTGCCTCCTTTCGGGGCATGTCCCCGACCTTAAGGGAAAGAGTGCGCGGGAGAGTGTGTCGAAATGTGATGTTCATACCCCTACCCCCCCCCCTTCGGGGTACTTCCCCTACCTTAGGGGAAGAGTTTGCGGAGCAAAGTTATTTTACTGAATATCATTGTCCTGCAACTCCTCCCCCCCCCCCCCTAAAATAGGGGAGGTGGCGGCAAAGCCGCCAGAGGGGTATAATTGGTTATTTCGACACACCCTTCCGCTACTCCTTTTCTAAACAGAGTGGTGGCTGGGGAGGAATGGTTGGCCATTCCGGCATGGGTCCTTGGGAAGGGTGGAGTTGAAGGAATGTCGAGCGATCTGTAAAATTGGTAGTTTTATCCGTAAATCATTTTTTTGGGCGGAGCGGGTTTTCCTTAATTTTGTATTGTGGAAAATTGGCGGAGCGGGGTTAGGAGAAATTGTATAAGAAAATAAACGGAAAAGAATGGGACAAGGAAAATTATCACGGCGGGATTTTTTGAAGCTGGCGGGCGTGGCCGGGATGGCGGCTGCGGGAATGTCCGCTTGTAACGGCAAGGGCGACGCGGGGAAAGAAGGGGGACGGAAGCCGGAAGGAGAAATGACTTACAGGGAGAATCCCACGACGGGCGACCGGGTGTCGTTGCTCGGTTTCGGCATGATGCGCCTGCCGTCGGTGGGAGGAAGGAGCGCGCGGGAGGGGAACGAGGAAATCGATCAGGAAATGGTGAACGAGATGGTGGATTACGCCATCGCGCGCGGGGTGAATTATTTCGACACGTCGCCCGCGTATTGCCAGGGTAAGTCGGAGCAGGCGACAGGTGCGGCCCTGAGCCGCCATCCTCGTGACAAGTATTTCATCGCCACGAAGTTGTCGAACTTTGCGCCCTCGACATGGACCCGCGAGGGTGCCATCGCCATGTATCACAATTCGTTCAAGGCGCTCCGTGTGGATTATATCGATTATTTGTTGCTGCATGGGGTGGGCATGGGAGGGGGCATGGAGGAGTATGAGAAGCGGTATGTGGACAACGGCGTGTTGGATTTCTTGTTGGAGGAGCGGAAAGCGGGGCGGATTCGCAACCTGGGCTTCTCGTACCACGGGGACGTGAGGGTGTTCGACCGTTTGCTGGCGGAGCATGAGCGTTACCATTGGGATTTTGTTCAGATTCAGTTGAATTATCTCGATTGGAAACATGCCAAGGAGATTAATCCCCAAAACACGGACGCCGAGTATTTGTATGGCGAGTTGGCGAAAAGGAATATTCCCGCGGTGATTATGGAGCCGTTGCTGGGAGGACGGTTGTCCAACGTGCCGGACCGGATTGTGGCCCAACTGAAAGAGCGGTCGCCGGAGGAGAGCGTGGCCTCGTGGGCCTTCCGTTTCGCAGGCAGTTTTCCCGGCGTGCTGACGGTGCTTAGCGGGATGACCCGCATGGAGCATTTGCAGGACAATCTCCGCACATATTCGCCGCTGAGGCCGCTGACCGACGATGAGTTCGCTTTTTTGCAGGAGACGGCCGCGATGATGATGCGGTTCGACACGATACCATGCAACGACTGCAAGTATTGCATGCCCTGCCCTTACGGGTTGGACATTCCGGCGATATTGTTGCATTACAACAAATGCCTGAACGAGGGGAATGTTCCGGAAAGCGCGCGGGACGAGAACTACCGGAAGGCCCGCCGGGCTTATTTGGTGGGATATGACCGCAGTGTGCCCAAACTCCGGCAGGCGAGTCATTGCATCGGTTGCGGGCAGTGCAGTCCTCATTGCCCTCAACGGATTGACATCCCGCGGGAATTGCACCGCATCGACGCTTATGTCGAGCGTTTGAGGCGGGAGGATTTGTGAGTTGTTTTCGGGCTTTGCCGTCCCGCCGGACTGGCGGGAGGGGGATGGATGCGGGGCGCCGGGGCCCTTTCCGGCCCGTCGGGACGCCGCCGGGGGAAAAAATATTTTGTCGTTTCCCGTTGTTTTCCAGTCGGTTGAGTTTTTGTGTTTGATTTTTTCGCAAAAAAGTTGGAGAAAAGTTTGGATTGGGATGGAAAATTGGCTTATCTTTGCACCCGCTTTCGGGCCGGGAACGGTCCCCGGGGCATGAGGGGCAGGACGAGGGGGAGCGAGGTTCTTTGACACGGATGAGACGAGGAAAGACAAGCAGCGACGGGCGTCCGGCATGTTTT
>CALUHX010000081.1 GCA_944320555.1 uncultured Butyricimonas sp.
CAGAGAAGTTAAGCCCGCCCGCGCCGATGGTACTGCCCGAGGGGCGGGAGAGTAGGTCGGCGCCGAATTCGGGGGGGGAGGAGTCTTTCGAGAGGCTCCTCCCTTTTTTTGTTTTTGAATGTAGCAAATTTTCTGGTTATGAGGTCTGGAGCGGGCATCGTTTCTTTGGGCGTCGTGTTGACGGGCGTCTTTATCGTGGCAGCCGTGTTAATCGGGAGCGAAATCGGCGGGCTGGGGAACCGTCTGGCCGATGCCAACATGCAGGAGGCTTGCCGCTATCGGGCCGCTACCTTGACGTATGAGTTTCGAAAGACGAGAGAGTTGCAGGATGTGGTGGGAAGGTTTTTTAGGGAAGATGGCGTTTACAAGAGGAGGGATTTGTTTTCGATTGTCGAGACGTTGCAACAAGCGGATGTGAAATTGAGCCGCATATGGTTTTTTGAGGAGGGGGCGGATTCTCTTTTTGTCTTGGAGCGCAAAGGGGGCGGACTTCGTCGGGAGGTTTTGTCTGCCAGCCGATGGCCGCATTTGTATCATGCGATGGATTCGACGACGGCCGACCAGTTTGGAGGCTTGTTCAGGGTGGACGGGGTTCCATTTTGGACCACGATAGAACGAGTCGCATCGGATTCCGGCCACGTTTTCTTGGGATTTGACGTTTTGTTGACAGACTTGCACGCTTATTTCTCCGATTGGAAAGAACCGGTAAATAGTTATGTCTTTATCTTGAACGAAGAGGGAATATTGTTGTCTCATCCGGACGAGCGGTTGCTGGGGAGAAGGATGTCGAGTCGGGAGGAATTGGACTCGTTGTACCGTAAGACACAGCCATACGGAGAATTGAGCATGACGGTTTATTCCGAATTCTTGTCGTGTCCGGTGTACAGGGTGTATTATCCTTTTGTGCTTGGGCAAGAGCGTTGGTTTGTGGTTGTGAATATACCTCAGTTCGCGACGCAGGAAATATTGGCGGATTTTCACCGCTACACAGTGATGATTGCCGTGTTGACGATATGTATTTTGGGCGTGTTGCTGTTTTATGCCCAAGGGAAGTGGCGAAAGGAGAATCGTTTAAGGCGTAAGGTGGAGCAGGAGTCCATGGAATTGCGGTTGCAGCAATTGAAGAACCAGTTGAACCCTCATTTTTTGTTCAATTCTTTCAACTCATTGACTGCCTTGATCAGCACTGACGCGACGTTGGCGAAAGAGTTCGTGTTGAAATTGTCGAAAGTATACCGTTATTTGTTGGAAAAACGAAACACCAGCCTTGCAATCGTGGGGGACGAGTTGGATTTCACGTGCCAGTATTATTTTTTGCAAAGAATTCGTTTTGGAGAGCATCTGACGCTTGACGTCCAAGTGGATGACGTTTATAGGGGTGAGAAAATACCGGCGATGAGTCTGCAGACATTGGTGGAAAACGCCATAAAGCACAATCAGATTACCAAAACAAAGCCGCTTGCGATAAAAATTTATGTGAGGGAAGCCGCGTTGGTCGTGGAAAACAATTACCAGCCCCGGGTGGAGGCGGGAGTCGATTCCATGGGCATAGGTCTGGAGCGTATCGCGAAGATATACGAGTTTTATTCTTCCTCGCACTTTGAATACGCGTTAAAGGACGGTCTTTTCGTTTGCAAACTGCCTTTTCTGCGTGGCGGTTTATGACCGTGATAGAGGGATTCACTCCTAAAATTGGGGTGTTCACTCCTTTTTTGTTGCAATATGCGACAGGCTGTATTAAACTTGTAGAGAATCAACAAACAAATAATACAGAATGCCTATGGTAAAAGTGAAGACATTTATTTTGTCCGTTGCCGTTCTTGTGGCGTTGGTGACGTTGTCTTTCCAGGGTCATGCGCATGACCGTAAAAAGAAGGAAGTGGCGGAACGGCAGGAAATGAATCCGTATGATTCTTTGGTGAAAAAGTCGCAGGTTTCCGCGGGAATGGTCCGTCTGCTGGCGGATGGGAATGATTATTATTTTGAAATCGCGGATTCGCTGATGGGACGTGATTTGCTGATTGTCAACAAGGTGTCGGGCGTGCCCGGACCGTTGAACGACGCGGGACTGAATAAAGGGATGGAATACGACAATAAATTAATCCGCTTTTACCGGGACGCGGACGCGGGCAAGGTGTGGGTGACCACGTATGACCCGAGAATCAGCGTGCCGGAAGGAGACGCCATCGCCCGTTCCGTGAAGGACAATTACCGGGAGGCAATCATTGAATTCTTTCCCATAGAGGCGTACAATCACGATTCCACGACGGTGGTCGTCAAGGTGAACAAAGTGTTTGACGGCAGCGCAAAAAGCTTTAACGATGTCTACAATAGCATCGCACTGTCCATGGCGTCATTCAAGAGCGACCTGTCCAAAATCAAAAGCGTGAAGGTGTTTCCGAAAAACATCGTGGTGAAGGCCTACATGACGGCCACCGTGACGGACAGCGGCGTTGACGTGCCGTTGACCGTGGAAACGACCACGAACATCGTGCTTCTGCCCAAAGAGCCGATGACTCCCCGCTTCGCGGATTCGCGCGTGGGATTCTTCTCTTCGGAGCATGTTTACTTCAACGACGCCCAGCAGCAAGTGGAGCGGAGGGAGTTCGTGCACCGCTGGCGGTTGGAGCCGAAGCCGGAGGACGTGGAAAGGTATAAGCGGGGCGAGTTGGTGGAACCCCGCAAGCCAATCGTGTTTTATGTGGATCCTTCCACGCCGTCGCAATGGCGGGAGGCGATAAAGGCGGGGGTGCGCGACTGGCAAGTCGCTTTCGAGGCGGCGGGATTTAAGAACGCCGTCGTCGCGAAAGACGCTCCCCGGGACGGAGATTTTGACATAGAAGACGTGCGTTATTCCGTCATCACTTACGCGGCCTCGGAGCAAGCCAACGCCATGGGCCCCTCGTTGGTCGATCCCCGCTCGGGCGAGATTATCGAGGCCGACATCGTGTGGTGGCATAACGTGATGAGTTTGCTCCACACGTGGATGCGCGTGCAGACAGGCCCGATAGACGAGCGGGCCCGGGGAAACAAGTTCACAGACGAACACATGGCCGACGCTATCCGTTTCGTGTCCTCTCATGAGGTCGGGCACACGTTCGGGTTGAAACACAACATGGGGGCTTCCTGGTCGTTTCCGGTGGATTCGTTGCGCTCGCCCTCTTTCACCTCCCGCATGGGAGGAACGGCGAGCTCCATTATGGACTACGCTCGTTTCAATTACGTGGCGCAACCCGGTGACGGAGTGACGGACATCACGCCTAAGATTGGCATATACGACAAATACGCCATAAACTGGGCTTACCGTTGGCTGGACACCCGGGACCCTCATGACGAGATTCCCGTGTTGAACCGGTGGATACAAGAGCATGACGGAGACCCCATGTACTGGTACGGAGAGCAACAAGATCCTTCGGACCCGATTGATCCCCGGGCGCAGGACGAGGATTTGGGTGACGATATCGTGCGGGCGAACAAATACGGAATCATGAATCTCCAACGCATCATGCCGAACCTGGTGGCCTGGACGGAGGAAGAGAACGAGGGGTATTTCCAAACCGGCAAACTGTTGATGGCTGTCATTAACCAGTGGAAAATGTACGCCGCCCATGTGACGGCGAATGTCGGCGGCTTCTATCTCACCAATCTTGTGAAAGGAAGTCCGGGCGAGCGTTGCGTCCCCGTGCCGAAGGAAATGCAAAAAAAGAGCGTCCAGTACTTGATCGACGAGGTGTTCATCGTTCCGGAGTGGCTGTTTGGGGCGGACGCGTGGAAAAAGAGTTATCCGATTATGAACGGCGTGGAATACGCGCCTTACAATGTCGCCAGGGAATTGCAGTATGAGATATTTTATAATTTGCTGAAAGATGTCCGCCTGTTGCGGATGTACGAGGCGGAGGCCGCTTTGGGCAAATCCGGGGCCTACACGCCGGAGGAAATGTTCGGCGACCTGCACCGGGTCGTGTTCCGGGGCACGCTGGCGGGCCGTTCCCTTACGCTTTACGAGCGGATGACGCAGAAAAACTTTATCGACGCCATCATCGTCAGCTCGAACAAGGCGGTGGAGAAAACCACCAAGCGGGCGTTGCGTCCGAGTGAAAGGCCGTGCGACTTTGCGTCCCGGCAGGCGGCTTTTGCTTCCGGCGAGCCGGCGGACGTCTCGTTACAGATTCTCCATTTCTCTTCCATGAACCGGGTGTCCGAGTCCGTGTCCGTGAAGAGGGGGGAGTTGCTGAAGGTGTTGAAACTGGTGGAAAGTCGTCGCTCCACGGGCGACGAGGCCACTCGCAATCATTACGAGGATTTGATTGTGCGCGTGAAAGAGGCTTTGAATATCAGATAGAAAATGAACCTACCAATCAAATATGCGAATATGAAAAAGATGCTATTATTAATCGCGTTGTTGTGTCCGTTGTGGACATACGCGCAGCAAGAGGGCGACTATCGGACCATCAAGGGTGTCGTGACGGATTCCGTTACCGGCGAGACCTTGATTGGAGCGACGGTCAGGATTGACACGAGTTCTTCAGTGGCCAAGAACCTGGGACCGCTGGGGACGGTGACGGACATCGACGGCAAGTTCGAGTTGAGGCTTCCCCGTTCCGTGACATCGGTGGTGGTGAGTTTTGTGGGGTACGAGCCGTCAAGGGTCGATGTGACAAGGCCCGGGGAACTGGCGGTGCGCCTTCGGCCGGAAAGCGAGCAGTTGAACGAGGTGACAGTCGTGTCCACCGGTTATCAGAATATCGACAAGCGCCAATTGACCTCGGCGATAACGACGGTCAAGATGGCCGACATCCAGCGTATCGGGGTGGCCAGCCTCGACCAGCTTTTGGAGGGGGCCGTGGCCGGAATGACCGCCATCCCGACGAACGGAGCCCCCGGTTCGGCCAGCAAAATGCGCATCCGCAGCACGGTTTCCCTCACGGGGAGCACCGACCCGCTGTGGGTGTTGGACGGCATGATACTCGAGGGGAACGACATCCCGGCGGATTTTAGCGCCAAGGACAACATAGACGAGTTGTACAACACCTCCATCGCCGGGGTCAACCCTTCGGACATCGAGAGCATATCCGTGCTCAAGGACGCTGCCGCCACGGCCATTTACGGGGCGCGTGCCGCCAACGGCGTGATTGTTGTCACCACGAAAAAAGGCGCGGCGGGGAAGATGCGGGTGAACGTCTCGGCCGCCGTGTTCGTCACCACGAAGCCCGATTTGGGGAGGCTGGAGCTGATGAACGCTTCCGAGAAAGTGGATTTCGAGCTGGGCATGGCCAAGCAGGCGGATTTGAACTACCGTTCCAACTACGGCGGCGTGGCCCGCGTTCTCAACGAGAGCGGTGAGCTGGCCGCATACCGGGAGAGCGGCTTCGACGCTTTGTCCGCCACCACCCGGAACAGCATCAACGCCCTTCGCTCCTCGGGCGACGATTGGGGCGACCTGGTTTACCAGACGGCTGTCAACCAGCAATACAACATAAGCGTCTCCGGAGGCTCCGAGGCCGCCCGTTATTATGTCTCCGCCGGGTACTACAACGAGCGGGGCACGACCATCGGCACCGGTTTCGAGCGGTTCACAGGCACGGTGAAGACGGATTTGGATTTGCGCGAGAACCTGACGTTGGGTGTCTCTCTTTTCCTGTCGCACAGCAAGCGCACCAGCTACATGACGGACGCCGACGCGTTCATCAATCCTTCCTACTATACCCGCACCGTGAATCCCTATCTCGAGGCGAGAGACGAGAACGGAAAGTTCATTTACGACCCCGACATCGAGGGCGCGGACGACAGGCATATCGATTTCAACATCATCGAGGAGCGGGAAAACACGGATTATTGGTTGAAGAACCTGTCCGTCAAGCCGATGTTGTCGTTAAATTATAAGCCGTGGTCATTCCTCAATCTGATGACGCAAGTGTATCTGCAGTTGGACGATTCCAAGACCGAAAAGTTTGCCGACGAGAACACCTATTTCGTGCGCAAATACCGGGAATATTCCCGATATTCCGGAGGGAACTACTTCCTGCCGGATGGCGGCATCATCCAGAACTGGGACAACAGCATGACGCAATACCAATGGAAAACGCAAGGCGAGTTCAACAAGGTTTTTGCGGACTACCATGCCGTGAATCTCATGGCGGGATTCGAAATGCGGGGTAATAAAACCACCGGCGTCCACACGAAAGGTTTTGGCTTCAATGCCCGCTCCCTTTCCACCGAGCCGCTGGTATTCCCCGAGTCGCTAAGTGCTTCCGAGGCTTCAAGTACCCGTTGGCAACAGTACAGCAAAACCGAGACGGAGGACCGTTACCTGTCGTATTACCTCACGGCCTCCTATACTTATGACTATCGCTACACTTTCTTCGGAAGCATGCGTTTCGACGGTTCCAATCTTTTTGGCGTGGCCAAGAAATACAAATACCTGCCTTTGTGGGCGGCCTCTTTCGCATGGAATGTGAATCGGGAGGCTTTCTTGCGTGACGAGGCCTGGCTCAATGATTTGAAGCTCCGGCTCTCCTACGGATTGCAGGGGAACGTGGACAAGAACACCTCGCCTTTCGTGGTGGGAGAATGGGACACTTCCACGATTCTGCCGGGCAACACCGAGCCGTCCATCACGGTGACTTCGCCGCCCAACCAAAATCTGCGCTGGGAAAAGACGAAAAACTGGAACATCGGTGTCGACATGGCCGTGTTGAACAATCGGATTTCTTTCACATTCGACGCCTATTGGCGCAAGAGTGTCGATTTGATTGGCGTGCGGGCGTTGCCCTTGGAGAACGGATTCTCTTCCTCCACCATGAATTGGGCGGAAGCCAGCAACAAGGGGTACGAGTTCTCCCTTTCCACGGTGAACGTCAAGACGAAGGATTTCCGTTGGGCGATGGATTTCAACATTGCCCACAACACCAGCAACGTGGACGAGATTCAAGTGCAGGAAAACTCGTGGACGCCCTCCTTGGAAGGGCATTCCATCGGAGCCCTTTTCAAATTGCGCACGGCCGGTCTCGACGAGGAGGGTTTGCCCATGTTCTACAACAAGGCGGGCGAGAAAGTCCCTTACGAGAAGTTTTTCTCCCTTGTGGACGAGTGGGGAATCGGCTTGCCTACCTGCACGCTGACCAACGAGGAATACCGCGACTTGTTCGTTTATGCGGGAACCACGGAGCCGAAGTTCACGGGAGGATGGATCAATCGCTTCTATTATAGGAATATCGACCTTGCCGTGAGCACCTCCTTCATCATCGACCAGACGATGCGGGAAACGCCGTTCTACTCCCCCGCGGCCACTTCTCCCGGGCGGAACTATTCCCGGCGGGTGTTCGACATCTGGACTCCGGACAACACCTCCGGCAAGTATCCCCGCTTGGTAAGTTACGCTTCCGAAAGCCTGCGCGCGCAAATGTATTACCAGTGGGTGAACGGGGCCGACGCGGGAAACTCGTTCAACAACTACGATTATTGGTTCAAGAACATGAGTTATCTCCGCGTGAGCAGCATACGTCTCGGTTATTCCCTGCCGCTGGCCGTGGCGCAGAAGCTCCATCTCGGCTCCGTCCGTGTCAGTCTGGAGGCCCGCAATCCTTTCGTGATAGCCTCCTCTTACAAGGGGTATTTCGACCCGGAGACATGGGGGAACGTCTACACGCAACCGCTGCCCCGCACGTTCTCTTGCGGACTGGACATTACGTTTTAACTTAAAAGAGCAATGACATGAAAATCAAAAATATATTCTGTTCTATCGGTTTGGTCGCCCTGTTCGCTTCTTGCGACTATCTGGACATAAAGCCCGTCGGACGGGTGATTCCGGAAAAGACTACGGAGTTCCGCGCCCTGATGGTGTCGGCCTACAACACGGGGTTCGACTACAAATACCTCCTTTCGCTTCGCGCCGACGAGGTGATACCTCCTGGCGACGCCTATTATTACACGAACCTGATTGATTTCGCCACGTGGAATGACAATTCGCCCAACATGTCGGCCTCTTATCCGTGGTCCACTCCCTACAAGGCGATATTCTACGCCAACAGCGTGCTCGCCGACGTGATGAACGCCGAGGAGGACACCGACGCGGATTCCCGCGAGCAAATATTGGGCGAGGCCTATTTGTTGCGCGCCTATTTGCATTTCGATTTGCTGAACCTTTACGGCGCGCCCTACAATCCCGCCACCGCTTCCACGGACGAGGGAATTCCCTTGGCGTTGGAGATAGACATCGAGCAGACTTACCGGCGGGCGACCGTGGAGCAAGTTTACGCGCAGGTGTTCTCGGACATCGAGCGGGGCAGGGCGTCCTTGACCGTGGACCGGCAACCTGTCTCCACCTCTTATCGTTTCTCCCGCCTGTCTGCCGACGCCTTCGAGGCCCGCGTGCGGCTCTACCATCAGGATTGGTCCCGTGCGCTTGAATTGGCCGAGAGTGTGATAGCCTCTTGTCCTCTTGAGGATTTGAACGTGTCCACAGACACGCTTCCTTACGACATTTCTTCCTCCGAGGCTATCCTTTGCCTTGAGAAATGGGGAAATTACGATATTGAGAACTACACGGTGGTGCTTCCCAATCTTTCGGAGAAGTACGACGCTGCGGGCGATTTGCGTTATGCGTTGTATTTCACGCAGGATGCCGACCGGTTGATTCCCTCGAAGGGGGCTTCCGACGACCGCCACAAGGTGGCCATTCGCTCCGCCGAGATGTACTTGGTGGCGGCGGAGGCCGCGGCTCATTTGGACGGTCAGTTGGAAAAGGCCAGGACTCTTTTGAAAGAACTGATGAGCAAGCGTCTTGCGCCGGACTATTATGCCGGGCGGGCCGCCGCGGTCGACGCCATGACGGCCGATGAGTTGCTGCGGGAAATCATGGACGAGCGCGCCCGTGAGTTGGCTTTGGAGGGGCATCGCTGGTTCGACTTGCGCCGCACCACCCGTCCCGAGATTGTGAAGCATTATACGGACGACCAAGGCCAGCCTCAGACGGCCACCCTGTCGGCGGATGACCTGCGTTACACGGTGTCCCTTCCGACGGAAGCCACTGAAAGTAACCCGAATTTGTCCAATTGACTATGTTTTGTTGCCGACCGGCTCATGCGCGGGGAGGGGAGGGATGTTAAAACGGCGTTTTCATGCTCCCTTTCCCCCCTTCGGGCTACTCCCCCGTGTTAAATTTGGTCCAAAAAAGGGTGTCGAAATGGCCAATAATACCCCTCCGGCGGCTCTGCCGCCACCTCCCCTATTTTATGGGAGGAGTTGCGGAACGATGATATTCAGCCGAATGACTCTACTCCGCAAACTCTCCCCCTTAAGGTAGGGGGAGTACCCCGAAGGGGAGTGGGGGTATGAAAATCACATCTCGACACACCTCTCGTTTTTTTATCGCGGAGCGGCGGGGAACGGCTTGGAGGGTTGTGGCGTTGCCGATTTTGATGCCGTCGGGTGGCGTTGTTGGAGAAAAAGTGGTATATTTGCGAATGGTTCGGATGGAAACAAGTCCGGCCTTTGCAATGTAAGTGATGATGAAAGCTGCCATAATAGAAGACGAGCCGTTGGCGATTGCCGAATTGGAAAACCTCCTTGGCGAGGTGGCTCCGGACGTGAGGATTGTCGCCCGCCTCGACTCCGTGGCGGAGAGCGTGCGCTGGTTGCGGGACAATTCCGCGGATTTGTTGTTCATGGACATTCATCTGGGCGACGGGCAGAGCTTCGATATCTTTGAGGAAGTGAAGATAACCGCTCCGGTCATATTCATCACCGCCTACGACGAGTATGCCTTGAAAGCCTTCAAGTTTCAAGGCGTGGACTATATCCTCAAGCCGTTTGACCGGGAGGAATTGAGGCGGGCATTGCGGAAGGTGGCGACCCTTGCGGCCGCGGGAGAGCCGCTCCCTCCGGCGGTGACGTCTTATCAGGAACGTTTTCTGGTCTCCTTGGGGGCTAAAATGAAATCGGTCGCCGCGGACGACGTGGCCTATTTCATGGCCGATGGCAAATATCTCTTGCTTTTCACCCGCGACGGACAAAACTACATTCTCGATTCCACCATCAGCGCCATCGAGGGCAAGCTCAATCCCGCCCGTTTCTTCAAGGTCAGTCGCAAATTCATCATCAGCTACTCCTCCATACGGGAAATGGTGCGGTACTCCAACAGCCGGGTGCGCATCCACCTCTCGCCCTCTCCTCCCGACGGCGTGGAGGTCGTCGTCAGCGCCGACCGTCTCCCCGATTTCAAACGCTGGCTTAATAACTGACCCGCTCTTCGCGCGCCCTTTGGGGAGAGACGGGAGGGCGTGTCGAAATGCGATTTTCATACCCCCACCCCCCTTCGGGGTACTCCCCCTACCTTAAGGGGAGAGTTTGCGGAGTAAAATAGGGGAGGTGGCGGCAGAGCCGCCGGAGGGGTATTATTGGCCATTTCGATACACCCCATGCCGCAAGGATTCCGGGCTCCGTCGGCGGAAAGTCGTGGTGGGTCGGTCTTGTCATACAAGGCAGGGGACAAGGAACTTCACCAGGAGATAACCGCCGACCACCAGCCACACGTAGAGCAGCAACGCCAGCACGAAAGGTTTGGCTCCGGCCTGTCTGAATTTTTCGACGCTTGTGTCCGTGCCGAGAGCCGTCATGGCCATGGTGAGCAAGAACGTGTCGACATATTCGATGGTTCCGTTGAGCGGAATCTCTTTCACGGTCTCCACTCCGCAGAGGTATTGCAGCAGGGAATTCAGGCAAATCACGGCGATAAACCCGAATGCGAACCAGGGAATCGTGATTTTGCTCTTTCCGGCTTTTTCTCCGTTGGCGCCTTTTCCCCTGCCGGCGAGGGCGAAACTCATGACCACCAGCACGGGAGCGAGCATCATCACGCGGATCATCTTGGTGATGGTGGCGGTTCCGGCGATGCCGAGCGAGTCGGTCGGGTCCATGGCGTTTCCGGCTCCGGCCACGTGTGCCACCTCGTGCAGCGTGCTTCCCGTGTAAATGGCCGCGCCCGTGTCGCCCAGGGCGTCCAACAGTCCCGCCCGGTAGAGAATCGGATAGAGGAACATGGAAATCGTCCCGAAAATCACGACCGTGGAAACGGCGATGGCCGTCTTGTGGCTTTCGCATTTCACCACCGGTTCCGCTCCCAGCACGGCGGCGGCTCCGCAAATGGCGCTTCCCGTGGCCGTCATCAGCGAGGTGTCCCTGTCCAGTTTCAACAACCGCCCGAGCCATAGGCCGAGGAATATCGTGCCCGTGATGATGATGACGTCGATGACAACGGCGGGCAGCCCCACGGCGGCCACTTGGTTCAGCGTCAGGCGGAATCCGTAGAGCACGATGCCGGCGCGCAAAACTTGTTTCGTGCAGAACTTGATGCCCGGCACCCATGTCTCCGGAAGCCGGTTGCGCAGGCTGTTCGCGTATAGCATTCCCAAAATGATTCCCACGATGAGCGGGCTGAAGGAGAGACTTCTCACGAAAGGAATCTCGGCGATGTAGAATGCCGCGCAGGAGAATAGGGCTATCAGCAGGATGCCGTGCAGTGTGTTGCCTTTTTGTTCGCTTAGTTTGATCATGTCCTTAATTTTAAGTTCGATTGATTGTGTTTCTATGTTCGCGAAGTACGGCAATGTTTATGAATCATGGAAATGACAAATAGTTATTTCCCATGACGTGAAGTTATGGCTTGTCCGGAGACGGGACTTATTCCGGCTCCGTGGCCAAAATCAGGCGGTAATTGTGGTCTTTGGCGATGTTCATCACCTTCACCACCTCCTCCAGCGGCACGCTCTTGTCGGCCTGCAGCGAGATGCAAGGCTCCTCCGTTTCCCGCAGCTCTTCCACCAGGCGGCGTTCCAACATGGAGAACGGGGTCAGTCGTTGGTTGAGGTAGAAATTGCGGTTTTTGTCGATGCCGACCACCGTGACGGGCTTGTCCGAGGTCTGGTTTGTGCTCTTGGGCAGCAACAGCCGCAGGGCGTTCGGATTGATGAGCGTCGATGAAATCATGAAAAACAACAGCAATAGGAAAAAAATGTCGGTCATGGACGACATGTTGAAATTCGGGTTGATTTTGCTGTTGCGTTGGATGGCCATGCGGATTATTTTTTAGCGTGTAAGAGTTCGATGAGTTCGGAACTGTAGTATTCCATGCGGGCCACGATTTTGTCCACCCGGGCCACGAGGAAATTGTACCCCAGTTGTCCGATGATGCCCACGATAAGCCCGGCCACCGTCGTGATCATGGCCGTGTAGATGCCCCGGGAGAGCAGGCCGATGTCGATGCTGTTGCCGGCGGTGGACATGTCGTAGAACGACTGCACCATGCCGACCACCGTTCCCAGGAATCCGATCATGGGGGCTATCCCCGCGCAGGTCGCCAGCGTGGGCAGTCCCCGCTCGATGGCGGCCACCTCCTTGTTGGCCGTCTCCTCCATGCCCCGGCGCACCTCGCCCGCGTCTTCCTCCCGGGTGCGGATGCCTTTCGCCAGCACGCGGGCCAGCGGAGAACCCTCCTCCTCGCACGCCTTTGCGGCGCCCTCGTGGTCTCCCTGCCGGAGCGATTCCGCGAGCCGCTCCATCAGCGCGTCGTCCGTCACGCCCGTTTTGCGTATCAGCCAGAATCGTTCGCAAATAATATAAATCGCCACGATGGAGGCGGCGAAAATCGGTATCATCAGCCAGCCCCCTTTCACCACCATCGTCCACAGGCTCATCCCGCCTGCGGCCTCTCCCGTTAACAGTATCATTGATTGTGTCATTTCCTAATTCTCTTGCCGCGCTAAGATACACCCTTTTCCCATACCGTCAAACGCCTTACCCGATTTTATTTTTATTGGCCTCGCAGAAACGGAGCAACATCTCGGCGTAAGGGTCCGGTTGTCCCTGGCGGTGGATGGCGTACAGGGTCCGGGTGATTTCCAATCCTTCGATGTCCACGATTTTCAGCGTGCCTGCGGCCAGTTCGTTGCGGATGGCGAACACGGAGATTAACGCGTGGCAATCGGAGTATTTGAGGTATTGTTTGATGCCTTCGGAGGAGCCGATGACGATTTGCCTCCGCAGTTCGTCGATGGATATGCCCGCCTGGGCCAACTGGCGTTGGATGACGTTGTACGTTCCCGACCCCTTTTCCCGGAGAGCGAAATCGAGACGGGGCAACGCCTCCTTGGGCAGCGACTCCGGGCAGGGATTGCCGCTTCGTGTCACCAGCACGATTTCGTCTTCGATGAATGGGATGTAGTGGATGTCCGGTTGCGAGGGAGTTCCTTCGATAAAGGCGACCTGGATGTCGCAGGCGAGAAGGGTCTGCTCGATTTGCGCCGTGTTGCCGCTGATCAGGTTGATGTTGATTTTGGGATATTTTCTTCGGAATTGGGCGAGCAGCGCCGGCAGGATGTATTGGGCGAGGGTGGTGCTGGCGCCCACGTAGATGGTGCCGGAAAAGGTGTCCTTCAATTGTTGCAGGCCGAAGGTGATTTTCCGTTCCGCTTCCCGCAGGTCCTCGCTTTTCGCCAATAGGTATTCTCCGGCGGCGGTCAGGGCCAGTCGGCCCCGTTCACGGTTGAAAAGCGTGATGCCCAGTTCCGTTTCCAATTCCTTTATGCTTTTTGACACGGCGGGTTGCGTGAGCCGCAACGCCTCGGCCGCCCTCGTCGTGTTTTGATACTTGGCGGTGTAATAAAAAATCGTCAGTTTGTGATCCAGCATGGTCCGAGTTTCAATGTGTTCAACGGCAAATATAGCGAAACGATTGCCGATGCGCAACAAATTTCCCCCTTTTCCCATAGTAATGCCGTAGTTTAAAGGGGGCAATAAGCCATGTCGTTCGGTTGAGGTTCGGTGTCGGGACGGTGGGTGGTCGTCCGTGGTCGAACGGGCACCGTCCCGGCTCCCGGCCGCGCCCGGTTAATATGGCTTATTAGTGGCTTAATGCACGCTTATTGCTATGGGAAAGCCCCGTGCGTTCTTTCCTGGTTCAAGGGGAGACCGTCCGTTTTCCGGGAGGCGGTTGTTAAAAAATGCCGGGAACGCGTCGCTTCTTTGGGCGATTTGTGGTATCTTTGTGAAGCAAACAGATTAACGAGACAAGGATATGAAATACCCGATAGGCATCCAAAGTTTTGACCAGATCATAGAGGACGATTTTGTTTATGTTGACAAGACGGATTTGCTTTATTCGCTTGTGAAAGAGGGGAAAATATATTTTCTGAGCCGTCCGCGGCGTTTCGGGAAGAGCCTTCTGGTGTCGACGTTGAAGAATTATTTCTTGGGGCGTAAGGAGCTGTTCAAGGGGTTGAGGATGGAAGGGCTGGAAAAGGAGTGGCTGACGTATCCTGTTTTCCATGTTGATTTCAACGGGAGCGATTTCACCGGGTCTGGCGAGTTGGAGAGGAAATTGGAGGGATACGTGGCGACGTGGGAGATGGAGTATGGGAGCAGTCCGGCGTGGACGAATGTGGGCGACCGTTTCGCATACGTGTTGAGACGCGCGCATGAGCGCACGGGGAGGCGTTGCGTGGTGCTGGTGGACGAGTACGACAAGCCGCTGCTGGACGTTTTGGACACGGGCCGGGAGACGACGGTTGACGGGAACCGGATATTGCTGGAGGAGCGGAACCGTGACTTGCTGAAGGGCTTCTACTCGGTGTTCAAGGCGGCGGACGAGGACCTGCGTTTCGTGCTGTTGACGGGGGTGACGAAGTTTTCCCAAGTGAGCGTGTTCAGTGGCTTCAACCAACCGGCGGACATCAGCATGGACGCAAAATACGAGGCTCTTTGCGGGATCACGCAGGAAGAGCTGGACGGCTGTTTCGCAGGGCCGATGGCGGAGCTGGCGGAGGACTACCGGGTGGATGTTTCGGAGATGAGGCGCATGTTGAAGCGGCGGTACGACGGCTACCACTTCAGCAAGCGGATGAAGGACGTGTACAATCCGTTCAGCCTGTTAAACGCTTTTGCCCGGCGGGACATTGCGAGCTATTGGTTCCGCAGCGGCACTCCGACTTATCTGGTGCGTTTGTTGAGCCACGCACGGGAGGGGTTGGACGAGCTGACGGGGCGTTACTACCGTCCGGAAGAGTTCGTGGACTACAAGGCGGACGTGGAGCGTCCGTTGCCGATGATATATCAGAGCGGTTATCTGACGATAAAGGGGTACGATAGGGAAGAGAACGAGTTTTTGTTGGATTTTCCGAACGACGAGGTGGAGGAAGGCTTTCTGTCGGTGGTGGCCGCGGATTACTTTAAGACGTCGGAGGACGCAGTTTCCTGCGCCCGCCGGCTTTCCAGGGCGTTGAGGTCCGGCGACACGGAGGAGTTCCGGAAATTGTTGACCTCTTTTTTGGCGAGCGTCCCCTACGAGATGCGCCGGAAGGAGGACGAACGGGAGAAGGAGCGTTATTTCCAGTACACGTTCTATCTGCTGTTGCGTTTGGTGGGCATATACCAGGTCCATTTGGAGAGGCGTCAAAGCGGCGGACGGGTGGACTGCGTGGTGGAGACGGAGAGGTATGTTTATATTTTTGAGTTCAAATTGGACAAGAGTGCCGACGAGGCCTTGAGGCAGATCGAGGATAAGGGGTACGCTCGTCCTTACGAGTCGGACAGGCGGAAGGTGTATAAAATTGGGGTGAGTTTCTCGTCGGAGACAGGGACTGTGGAGGATTGGAAGGTGGTTGGATGAAAAGAGCGGCGCTCTGTTGTTTATGGAAGTGAAAAGTTCCTATTTGCGGTGGAGATTTGAAAATCGTTGTTTGGATGGGGTTGGATGTGGCGACAGAAAATATACTGCGGCGTGTGAAAGAAGACATGCGTGCAAGGAGGTCGGAATTGAGGACGTGATTGGTATGGTAGGTTTCGGACGTGGAGATTTTGAGTGTGTAAAGTCGTGAGAACGATGGGAAAGGCGTGGTGGTGATTTTAGGGTGGTTTTGTTCGGGATTTGTTCGTTTTCGGGGAGACTATTGGTGGTGGAGGGAATGGGAGAATTAGTGGGAGGTTTGGGTGTTATGCCGTAATGATTTTGTATTCAATTGGATAGATGCTCGTTTGCTTTTGTCGGAGGATATGGGTATAAGGGGAGTTCCTCTCCTTTGGAATGGAAGGTTTTGTTGTTTGTGACTTATTGGAATATAATCTGTTGTGGATTTGTTTTGAATATCAAAAAACGTTCGTTTTTTGCGATACAAATATACGGGAGATTTTGTCACCCACCAAAGAAAATGATAAAATTTTTAATATTGATTGTCAGTGTGTTGTCTGATTGTCTGGTTCAAACTGGTTCATGCGAGACAGTGTTCCGGAGGATACCAAA
>CALUHX010000082.1 GCA_944320555.1 uncultured Butyricimonas sp.
GAGGTACAACCGTTACTTTAGGAGCACGTATGTCACATCCCTCCGCAATTCCAAATATTACAAGCTAAAGCATGGAGGCATATCGGTTTTTGATTCTGTAATCAAACGGGAGGCTGCCGCAATCGGGTGGGACTGGCGATTGTTGGCCGCCGTGATTTATCAAGAGTCCCGGTTTGACCCAGACGCGGAATCGTCTTTCGGGGCTTACGGGCTGATGCAGGTGATGCCGGAGACGGCGGCGGAAATGGGGTGTCCTGACCGAGCAGACCCCGAAGACAATGTCCGGGCGGGAAGCCGTTATTTGCACAAGTTGCAGCGAGAGTTTGACAAATGCGGATTGGACAGCGTGAACGTGTTGAAATTCACGTTGGCTGCCTATAATGCGGGCGTGGGCCATGTGTCGGACGCTGTTCGATTGGCAGAGGCTTACGGGTATAATTCCAAAGAATGGGACCGCAATGTGGCGTATTTCATGCTGGTGCTTTCCCGTCCTGAATTTTATCGGGACACGCTTTGCCGCAACGGTTATTGCGACGGGCGACAGACATACAATTTTGTGAATGAGATATTCGAGAATTTCAGACATTATTGTAATTCCGTTCCATAGGCCGGTGCAAGGTGGCGTTGATTTTTGTCGTGAGAACTTTTGCAAGAAAACGATAAGAGAATGTTTGTTCCGGCGAGAGCCATTTGAGAGGTGTTTTCGCAAGTCCGCATGTAGTCGGGAGTTTTGTTTTTTGGGTAGATTTTGTATTTTTGCTCCCGTATAAATTAAAAATAGGCTTATGAGGATAGCAGTTGTCGGAACCGGATATGTGGGATTAGTCACGGGTACTTGCTTGGCGGAGACGGGGATAACCGTCACTTGCGTGGATGTCGACCAAGCGAAGATTGATTTGTTGAACAATGGAGGAATGCCCATTTGGGAGCCAGGATTGTCGGAATTGGTGTCGCGCAACAAGGCGGATGGCAGATTGTTTTTTACAACCTCGTTGCGGGAAGCCATGCGTGACGTGGACGCTGTGTTTATCGCTGTGGGCACGCCGCCGGACGAAGATGGAAGTGCGGATTTGAAGTATGTGTTGGGGGTGGCGGAGGAGATTGGGGGCATTTTGGACCATTACGCAGTGGTGGTCACGAAATCCACGGTGCCCGTGGGCACGAATTACAAGGTGCGCGACGTTATTTTGAGAGCCTTGGAGCAGCGGGGGGCAGACGTGGCGTTCGACGTGGCCTCAAATCCGGAGTTTTTGAAAGAGGGAGACGCAGTGAACGATTTTATTTCTCCGGACCGGGTGGTAATCGGAGTGGAAAGCGAGCGTGCGAAGCGGGTGATGGAACGTTTGTATCATGTGTTCGCTTTGAATAATACGCCTATTTATTTTATGGATATTTTTTCGGCGGAGATGACAAAATACGCCGCTAATTCGATGTTGGCCACCCGTATATCGTTCATGAATGATATCGCAAATTTGTGCGAGATAGTGGGGGCGGACGTGGAAGCGGTGAAGAAAGGCATTGGCAGCGATTCCCGTATCGGGAAGAAATTTCTGAACGCAGGGTGCGGTTATGGGGGAAGTTGTTTCCCCAAAGATGTGAAGGCGTTAATTCGCACGGGTGACGAGAACGGACATAGCTTGGAGTTGCTGAAAGCCGTAGAAAAGGTGAATGAACGGCAGAAGGAAGTCCTTTTTCATAAAATCATGGAACATTTTAAAGGAAATGTTCGAGGGTTGCGTTTCGCTTTGTGGGGATTGGCGTTCAAGCCTGCGACGGATGATATGCGCGAGGCTCCTTCGTTGGTGTTGATTCGCCAATTGTTGGAGGCGGGAGCCGTTGTGCGGGCGTTTGATCCGGTGGCGATGGACGAATGCCGCCGTCGGGTGGGCGACCGCATAGAGTATGCGGCGAATATGTATGACGCCTTGACGGATGCTGACGCTTTGGTGGTGGTCACTGAATGGCCCGAATTTAAGATCCCCAAGTTCACCTATATCGAGAAGGCGTTGAGGCGCAAGTTGATATTTGATGGTAGGAATATTTACAATCCCGAGCAGATGAGAGAGTTTGGATATGAATATTACGGGATAGGCCGGAAACGCTAAGCCGCATATGGAGAAGATTCGAATGCTGTTTATCGTGAACCCGATTTCCGGTTTCGGGTTGGGATGGGAGGTCCCTTATCGTTTGCGGCGGATTAGCGCCTATCGCCATGTGGAATACAATGTGCGGTTTACGGAATTCCCCGGGCATGCGAAAGTGATCGCGGAAGAGGCCAAGCAACAGGGATACACGCACGTGGTGGCCGTGGGGGGGGACGGAACCGTGAGGGATGTGGGGACAGCTTTGATGGGAAGTGATGTCGCATTAGGGGTCATTTCTTTGGGTAGCGGCAACGGGTTTGCCCGACATTTGGGTTTTTCTTTGATGATGTCGAAAGCCTTGAAGCAGTTGTTGAGCAGTGAAGAGACGTATATAGACGTTGTGGAGATAAATGGGCGTTACTCGCTGAATGTAAGTGGTTTTGGTTTTGATGCCGTGGTCGCCTATTTTTTCAATAAAATGAAAATAAGAGGATTCCTTTCCTATGTCTTTTCCGTGATACACATGTGGTTTCGTTATCCAAGCCGTCATTTTGTGTTTCACATTAACGGGGAGACGTGGGCGGAGGAATGTTTTATCATGAGCGTGGCGAATAGTTCGCAATACGGCAATAACGCTTCCATCGCACCGAAAGCCTCACTGCGGGACGGATTGGTTGATATTTGCATTTTGAAACGGCCCAAATATTATCAGATACCTCGTTTTATATATTGTTTCATGCATTCGAAACTGGGACAATTGTCCTATTTTCGGGAAATACAATGCCGAGAGGCTGTGATTGAGGGCGATGTGACCAAGGCGCACATTGACGGAGACCCCTGCACGTTGACTCCGCCGATCAACGTAAAGGTGCACGCAGGGGTATTGAAAGTCGTTGTGCCAAAGTTTTCACGCAAGCAGAACAAAAATAATGTTTAATGCTCGTCGTTGGCGGACAAGTCGATAGGCTTGTCAATCAATTGGTCGAGGGCGATGATGGTTTCCGTTTTTGCGATACCGGGGATGTTTTGCATTGTGTTGATAAGGATGTCCATCAGGTGTTGGTGGTCAGTGCACCGTAGTTTGATAAGAAAGGTGTAGTTTCCCGTCACGAAATGGCATTCGACAACTTCTGGGATATTCTCAATCTCTTTGACGACAGTTTTGTACGTGTGTGCATGGTCGAGAATCACGCCGATGAACGCACAGACTCCATAGCCGAGGGCCGCAGGCTTGACGATGAACCGGGAGCCTTCAATGATGCCGTTTTCTTCCATCTTGCGCACGCGTTGATGGATGGCCGCGCCGGATATGCCACATTCGCGGGCGATTTCGAGAAAAGGAACCCGGGCGTTTTTTACGAGGTGGGAGAGTATCTTTTTGTCGATGTCGTCAATTTGATATTTCATGTCGCTGTTTTTATCGATTGAAGTTTAGAATGTTGTATAGTTGTTTGCGTTGTTTGTAGTATTGCCATCCTTCGTCGTTTGTGATGGCTTTTATCACATCGTCGATGAGATTGTCAAAGATGGTGGCAAAACTGAAATATTCGGGAGGATAGATTTCCGTGTTGTGAATATCGTTAAGTTTGGCAATGTACATGCGGGCGACCATCTCGCTGGAAACATCGTTTTTGTATATTCCCTGTTGCATTCCCTTTTCGATGTTTATTTTGATTTTTTCGTAGATGAAATCGGAGCGTTGGTTCCGGTGTTCCTCAAAAATGGCAGGGAACGCTTTTGCCAACTTGTAAGAGACAGACGGGGAGACGTCAAAGAAACGGTTGTTGATTTCGTTGCTTACCAGTAATAAGATGTCGATGGCGTTCCAACCGTCGAAATTGTATTCTTCGAATATTTTCTCGAAAGCGATGCGTTCCTGCTCGAAAATGAGTTTGGCTACCTCTTCCATTCCGGAGAAATTTTCGTCTATTTCCTGCTTGGAGAGTCCCATTTTTTTCAGGTTCTCATCGGAGAGTTCCACTCCGTAGCGGTAAACGTAATTTCTTAATTTGTCTGTCAGTTGGCATTGTTTTTCCGTCATAAGGCATTGGTTTTTTATTTTCCAGCGGTAAATATACAAAACAAATAAGAATAAGGAGCAAGATAAGTTGTGTTTTATTATATTCTGCGTACTTTTGTGGTGATAGTAAAAGATTGGCAATAAATTGTAGAGATGAGAAAGATATTGTTATCGTTGAGCATTGTGATTTGCGCGTGTGGATGGACGAGAGGGGAGGAGAAATCCCGTTTGGTCGTGGGTATCGTGGTGAGTCATTTTTATCCGGAATGGTTGGAGATGTTCCATAAGGATTTGACGGAGGGAGGCTTGAAGCGTTTGGTGTCCGAAGGCGCATCGTTTTCAATGAATTATAATTATATGTACACACAGACGGGAGTGGATCATGCGTCGATTTATACAGGCATGATGCCGGCGGATCATGGAATCGTGGGAACGGCCTGGTATGACCGTTTGCGTGGAAAGCGGCAGTATTCCACTTCCTCTGAGAATTGTGTGGAATTGGGGGAATTGCAGGTGGACAGTTTGCCGAGTCTGAGCCCTGCGGCGTTGCAGGCATTGAGTCTCGGAAGTTTTATGAAATTGCATAATCCATTATCCAAGGTGTACAGCATAGCGATGAATGGGAACGAGGCCGTTCTGAGCGGGGGAAGCAGTGCGAACATGGCTTTTTGGTATAGCGAGAAGACGGGCAAATGGGTGTCGTCCTCTTATTATGGAGAGCGATTGCCGGAGTGGTTGGAGGATTTTAATGAAAAGGTGGAAAGTGACGATTTTGTGAACCGGGGATGGATGAGTTTGGCCGACGAGTCCCGTCCTTCTATCCGGGTGAGGCTCGGGAATCATTTTTATTATGATATCGCCCAGGCAAAGCGGGAATATAAGACTTATCGGGTGTTGAAAGCCACCCCTTATGCCAATACGTTGGTGCGGCAACTGGCTGTGAGGTTGATTGGGGAGGAGCGGTTGGGTGCGGACGCAGATCCGGATTTGTTGGCGTTGAATTTTTCTTGTCTGGATTATATGTTTCGTGACTTTCAAGTTGATGCGGCAGAGGAGCGGGATGTGGTGATGCGTTTGGACAGAGACATTGAGGCTTTGTTGAAATATTTGGACATGAAGGTGGGGGAGGGAAATTATACGGTTTTCTTGACATTCTCGGAAGCTCGGGAACTGACCCCCGAAGATTTGCGGCGGGTTCGCTTGAACACGGGGTATTTTAGTATTTTTAGAGCGGTGGCATTGTTGAAGTCTTATCTGGGGTTGGTGTATGGGGAGGGGGAATGGATAGTGGATTACGATCAGGTGCAAATTTACTTGAATCGGGAATTGATAGAAAAGCGGGGAATGGAATTGAAAGAAGTGCAGGACAGGGTGGCGGATTTTTTGATTGAGTTCGAGGGGGTGGCCAAAGTGGTGACGGCTTATTCTTTGACGCATGCCACATTCCCGGAAGGAATGAGCCAATTGATGCAGAACGCATTTTCCCGGAAACGCAGCGGAGATGTGTTGTTTTGTCTTCATCCCACGTGGATGCCGGAATTGCGAGATGTCGAGGACACCTATTTCCGATATAGCAAGCGTTATCGGGTTCCATTGTATTTGTGGGGCAACGGGGTGAAAGCCGGCAAAGGGGCCGAGGTGTGTCAAATGATAGATTTGCTGCCCACGTTGTGTCGTATAATGGGCTTGCCGATACCCTACACCTCGATTGGGACTCCTCTTTGAAAATGGCGGAATCCATTGGAATATGGAAAGTTGAAAAATTATTTGGTATCAGTGTTTTCCGTGTTTTCAGAGTTTCCTTTTTCCTCCTCGGTCGGGGTTAATTTGCGGTACTTGATTTTTTTGATGCGCCGGTTGTCGACTTCCAATATTTTGAATTGATGCTCGTGATAAGTGATAATTTCGTCTTTTTGTGGTAGCTCGCCTTTGATTTCGAGAATCAGGCCGGCGAGAGTGTCCGCGTCTCCTTCCACCTCTTCAAAGGTCTCCTCGTCCGTGTCTGTGATTTTGTAGAAATCATTTAAGAGTGTCGATGCCTCGAACACATAAGAACCTTCCTTGTCTTGGGTGTAAACAATCTCTTGTTCGTCATATTCGTCTTGGATGTCTCCCACGATTTCTTCAATGATGTCTTCCATGGTGATGATGCCGGTGGTGCCTCCATATTCATCGACGACAATGGCCATGTGGACTTTTTCATGTTGGAGTTCTTCCAGCAAATCGTTGATTTTCTTGTTTTCGGGGATAAAATAGGCGGGGCGCACCAATTGCTGCCATTTGAAGTTGTCGGCTTCACCCAAATGTTGTAGCAAATCTTTCACATAAAGAATGCCGGTGATGTTGTCAAGGTTGTCGTCATAGACGGGCAGTCTGGAATACCCGTGTTCCGTTATTGTCTCTTTCACTTCTTTGAACGTCGATGCGACGTCGATGGCGATGACGTTGATGCGGGGGCAGATGATGTCCATGGCGTCGATGTTGCCAAATCGTACGATTCCTTTGAAAATTTCTTTTTCTTGGTCGATATCGGGGTCTTGGTCTCGTTCCAGGGCTTTTGACAATTGGTCGATGGATATCTGAGTGTCGGGATTGAGGCGTTTGCTTATGATTGAGGTCGAACTGGTGAGCAAAAATGCGAGGGGTTTGAACAATGTCGTGAGTATGGTCAAGAGAATGGACATGGAGGCTGCGATTTTAATCTGTTGCTTGTCGGCATATTGTTTGGGGATAAGTTCGCAAATGACCAAGATGAAAAATGCGATTACGATGATTTGGACGATTAAAATCAGCATGGGATTTTGTCCAAAGTCAAGCAAACTGTCTACCAAATAGGCGGTGCAAAGAGTGATTCCGACTTTCATCAAACTGTTGAAGATAAGGATTGTCGCCAGCAATTGTTCCAGTTTGTCTTGTAGTTTAAGCGCTTTTTTGTGCCCCTTGTCTTTCAGCGTTTTCAAGTCGTTGGGCGTGAGCGACAAATAAGCGACTTCCGAGGCCGAAGCCGTTGCGGAGCATAAGATGAAGAATATTAAAAGGATGCAAATTGTAGCATCGAAAGAGGTAAAAGCACCTGTTAAAATTTGACCCTGTAAGGGAATACTGTCTGTGTCCAAAATAGAAAGAATTGGTTAAACAAAATTTTGCGCCAAAGATAATAAAAAATGGAATATGAAATATGTTGTTCGGACTTCATATTTTTTGATAAAATGTTCAAGTGCTGAAATGGGTACGGCAACGTGTTGTTTAAAACGAGGGAGGAAATTGCTGTTGCGATGAATCGTACGGGAAATTAGGAATTGAGATTTTTTTGATTACCTTTGTGGCGTTTTTACGGGGAGTTTTTTTAACGTGTGATGGGAGCATGAATTTGGCTTAGAACCCCGGAGTAATGATTTATGCTTGAGTAGCACCAAGAATTTGAAGTATATGCAAGTATTTGAATTAAAGGGAGAAGTTAGAAAAGACGTAGGTAAGAAAGCCACTAAGGCCGTGAGAAGAGAAGCGATGGTTCCATGTGTGTTGTATGGAGGAGGAGATAATGTGCACTTCATGGTGAAAGATCGTGACTTGAAAAATTTGATTTACACGCCGAAAGTTTATTTGGTGAAGTTGAATTTGACCGAAGGAAGCCGGATGTGCGTGATGAGGGAAATTCAATTCCATCCGGTCACCGACAAAATTCTGCACATTGATTTCTATGAGATAAACGATGAGAAGCCGGTGGTGATGGAGATTCCCGTAAAAACGACGGGGCACGCTGTCGGAGTACAAGCCGGAGGTAAGTTGGTTGTGATAACCCGCAAGTTGAAAGTGAGAGCCCTTCCGAAAGACATGCCGGATGAATTGACAATAGACGTGACTTCTTTGGGAGTAGGCAAGTCTATCAAGGTGCAAGACTTGACGTTCACTGATTTCGATATCGAAAACGCCAAGAGTGTCGTAATCGCGCAAGTGAAACTGACGAGGGCCGCAAGGGCAGCTCAAAGCGCAAGCTAACCGAGGTGTAAAGGAAATAAGAGATGAAGTATCTTATCGTGGGATTGGGGAATATTGGTCCCGAATACCAGAACACACGACATAATATCGGATTTGAAGTGTTGGACGCCTTTGCGAGGGCGTCCAATGCTGTTTTTGAAGTCGGGCGTTATGGGGCGGTGGCGACGGTGAAAGTGAAGGGGCGTGCGTTGTTGTTGTTGAAGCCGAGCACGTACATGAACTTGAGTGGCAAAGCGGTGAGTTATTGGATGCAGCGTGAGAAAATCGAGTTGGCTAACCTCTTGGTCGTGGTGGACGATTTGGCTTTGCCTTTTGGAACCATCCGGATGCGGGCTAAAGGAAGCGACGGAGGGCATAATGGCTTGAAAAACATCAACGAGCTGTTGGGTACACAAGCTTATGCCAGGGTGCGGGTGGGGATTGGCAACGGATTCCCTCGTGGCGGGCAAATAGATTACGTGTTGGGCCATTGGACCGAGGACGAGGAACAGGGTTTGCCGGCCATCACGGAGCATTGTTCGAAGATGATAGAGAGTTTTGCTTTGGTTGGTGTCGAGCGCACGATGAACGCATACAATAATTTTAAGTTGGAATAATTATGGTAGTCGGAGATAAAGTCAGAATCGACAAATGGTTATGGGCCGTGCGGATTTTTAAAACCCGTTCCTTGGCCGCGGAGGCTTGTGGAAAGGGACATGTTTCCATCGGGGGGGTGAACGTGAAAGCGTCCCGGGAAGTGAAAGTCGGGGACACGATTAGCGTCAGGGTCCCGCCTATTCAACGGGATTACCGGGTGAAACAGGTGACGGACAAACGAATGTCCGCTCAATTGGCGGTGGATTTTGTGGAGGAAACCACTCCGCAGGAGCGATTGGACATATTGAGAGGAGCGCACATGCAGTTTGAGCATCGGGACAGAGGCTTAGGGCGTCCCACCAAACGCGACCGGCGCCTGATTGACCGGTTAAAGGAGTCTGGCGATTATGATGAATTTTGAATGAGATATGCTGATTGCGAGGGAAAAGAGAAGAACGAATGTGGCAGAATACATTCTGTACATGTGGCAGGTTGAGGACATGCTGCGCGCGTTGGCTTTGGATATCGAGCAGGTGGACCGTCATGTGGTGAGCCAGTTCAGGGTGGACGAAAAAACGAAGCTGGAAATCAGGGAATGGTATGACAATCTGATTGCCATGATGAGGTTGGAAAAAGTGGAGAAAAGCGGGCATGTGCAAGTGGTAAAGAATATGGTAAACGAGCTTGTGGAATTGCATTACCATTTGTTGAACCAGGCTGCGGATGCGAAGTATCGCCAGTTGTTTTTGGCCGCCGCGAACAATTTGCTGGATTATCGCCGGAAGGCTAATTTGCCGGAGGATGTTTCGGATGTGGAGTTGGCGTTGCATGCCTTGTATGGGCGATTGATGTTGCGGTTGCAAAAGAAGGAGATTCATACACAGACAGAAGAGGCGATGGGGACGTTCAGTCGGATGTTGGGATATTTGGCGGCGAGATATAAGCAGATGGAAGAAGAAGAGGCGAAAGAATTTCAGTGAAGTGACAATATATGTATCAAACCTATATATTTGAAAACGGGTTACGCTTGATTCATTATCGGGTGCCGGCGAAAGCGGCTTATTGCGGGTTGATTATCAACGTGGGAAGTCGTGACGAGCGGGAAGAAGAAGCCGGCATCGCCCATTTTATAGAGCATGTGATTTTCAAGGGGACGGAGAAAAGGAAAGCTTACCATATTTTGAGCCGGCTGGAGGACGTGGGAGGAGAATTGAATGCCTACACGACCAAAGAGGACACTTGTGTCTACGCCACATTCATGGCGAAAGATTACGAGCGGGCGTTGGAACTTTTTGCCGATCTCGTCTTCCATTCCGTTTTCCCGGAAAAAGAGATAGAGAAAGAAAAGGACGTGGTGCTTGATGAGATTAACTCCTATAAAGACACTCCGGGAGAATTGATATTTGACGACTTTGAGGAACTGGTTTACGAGGGCTACCATATTGGAAGGAATATTTTGGGTGATGAGGCTGCTGTGGAGAAGATTTCCAGAGACATGATATTGAATTTTGTGCGGCGGAATTATTCTCCCGACAGGATGGTGATAAGTTCCGTGGGGGACATTCCTTTTGAGAAATTGGTGCGGCTGGTTGAGAAGTATTTTGCCGGGTACGGGCGGAGGGGAGAGCCCTTGGCGCGTGTGAAGCCGGAACTTTATGTGCCCCGTTTTGTGGAGCTGGACAAAGAAACCCACCAAAGCCATTGTATTATTGGAAATGTCGCTTATGACAGCAAGGAGGACAAGCGGTTGCCGTTGTCTTTGTTGGTGAATTTGTTGGGAGGGACAGGGATGAATACCCGTTTGAACCTGAACATCCGGGAGCGTTATGGGTTGGCTTATAACATAGAGGCTTCCTATACGCCTTATTCCGACACGGGGGTTTTTATGATTTATTTCGGATGCGACCGGGAGAATGTGGACTGGTGTTTGGAATTGTGCAAAAGGGAGATGAAAGCTTTGTGCCAGGAAAAATTGGGCCCTGTGCAGATGAAGCGGGCGAAAATGCAGATGATTGGCCAATTGACCATCTCTTCCGAGAATTTTGAAAATCTGATGTTGTCGAATGGGAAAAGTTATTTGATATACGACAAGGTGGACGAGCTTGAGGACATATACGCCCAAATAGAGGAAATCACCCCGGAGTTGCTGGTTCAAGTGGCAGAAGAGGTGTTTGATGAAAAGAAATTGTCTGTTTTGCTTTATAAATAGGAATGAATATGTTGGAACTGACTCCCGATTTGGAACGATACATAGAAAAACACAGCCAAGCGGAACCGCCTTTGCTGGCGGATTTGTCAAAGGCCACCCATTTGCGGGTGTTGCGTCCGAGAATGTTGTCGGGTAACTTGCAAGGTTGGTTGTTGCGGATGTTGTGTGAGATGCTTCACGCCCGGCGCGTGCTGGAAATAGGTACATACACGGGGTATGCGTCGATTGCCATGGCGATGGGCATGGCGGAAGATGGGGTGTTGCACACGATAGATGTCAATGATGAGTTGGAAGATTTCGCTTTGGATTATGTCCGTCGCGCCGGGCTTGAAAAGCGTGTCGTGTTGCACGTGGGCGACGCTTTGGAGATAATCCCCCGTTTGGACGAGACTTTCGATTTGGTGTTCATTGATGCGGACAAGCGGGAATATTCCGACTATTACCGTCTGGTGTTCGACAAGGTGCGGGTGGGGGGCGTTATTGTCGCCGACGATGTGTTGTGGGACGGGAAAGTGGTCGGCCTTGACGGGAAAGTGGACGCGCAGACTCGGGGCATTCTGGATTTCAACGACCTTGTCCAGGCGGACGAGCGGGTCGAGAATTTGTTGTTGCCCATCCGCCACGGTTTGATGATGATGCGGAAACTGAAATCTTAAACAAATTGGACGGTTCGTGAATTCATTTCGGTTTTCGTGCCCGACATGTTAAATTTCTCCCTATCTTTGTCCGGAAACTTGGAATGAGACTATGAAGCAATATCTGGATTTATTGGATAGAATTTTGCGGGAAGGGGTTGAAAAGGCGGACCGCACGGGCACGGGCACGATTAGTGTTTTCGGCCACCAAATGCGGTTTGACTTGTCAGAGGGTTTCCCTTTGTTGACGACCAAGAAGTTGCATTTGAAATCAATTATTTATGAGTTGTTGTGGTTCCTGAAAGGCGACACGAACATCAAATATCTCAACGACCACGGCGTGACGATTTGGGACGAATGGGCCGACGCCAACGGTGATTTGGGGCATATTTACGGTTATCAGTGGCGTTCGTGGCCTCGTCCGGACGGGACCGTGCTGGATCAAATCGCTCAAGTGGAGCGGGATATCAGGAGGAATCCCGATTCCCGGCGTCTTATCGTGAGCGCATGGAATGCGGGGGATATAGAAAATATGGCCTTGCCGCCTTGCCACGCCCTCTTCCAATTCTATGTGGCCAAAGGACGTTTGTCCTGCCAGCTCTACCAGCGGAGTGCCGACACCTTCTTGGGCGTGCCCTTCAATATCGCCTCCTACGCCTTGTTGACGATGATGATGGCCCAGGTGTGCGGATTGAAGCCGGGCGAGTTTGTCCACACGTTGGGCGACGCGCATGTTTACCTGAACCATGTGGAGCAAGTAAAATTGCAGTTGACGCGGGAGCCCCGTCCTTTGCCTCGCATGGTGATTAATCCGGATGTGAAGGACATTTTCGGTTTCCAATACGAGGATTTCGAGTTGAGGGATTACAATCCCCATCCCCATATCAAGGGGGCTATTTCGGTGTAATGTGATAAAATGAGAAACGTATGATATTATCCATAATAGTGGCGGCGGCCGAGAACGGCGTGATTGGACGGGATAACGGCTTGGTTTGGCGGTTGTCCTCCGATTTGAAACATTTTAAATCCCTTACCACGGGCCACACGGTTCTGATGGGACGGCGCACGTACGAGTCGATAGGTAAGGCGTTGCCCAATCGCCGGAATATTGTGATAACCGGCAATCCCGCTTTTCACGCGGACGGATGCGAGGTGGCTCATGGCATAGAGGAGGCCCTTGCCATGACCCGCGACGAGGAGGAGGTCTTCGTCACCGGCGGCGGCATGATATATCGGGAATTGTGGGAGCGGGCCGACCGCCTCTACTTGACTGTCGTGCATACCGTGGTGGAGGGTGACACGCGGATTCCTGCCGTTTTGCCCGGTCGGTGGAGGGAGGTCGGCAGGGAAGAACACAAGGCTGACGAGAAAAACGAGTTCGATTACTCATTTGTGACTTACGAGCGGGTATGAGGACGTATGCCGTCAATCCCAAATACCAGTCCTTGGCGGATGAAATCCTGGCCATCCCGGAGCGGTTTGCCCGGGAGGGGAGGGTGCTCACTCAGGGACGCAATGTGATAAAGGTGATGGAGGTGGGGGGAATGCGTTTGAATGTGAAATCTTACAAGCGTCCGTTGCTGATTAATCGTTTTGTATATGCTTATCTCCGCCCGACCAAGGCGGAACGCTCGTATCGATACGCCACCCGTTTGTTGCAATGTGGAATCGGCACCCCGGAGCCGGTGGCGTATATCGTCTATCGAAACTGGTGGGGGGTCACTGAGAGTTATTACATCTCCCTGCAAGTGGATTGCGACTGTGAGTTCCGGGCGTTGAAAGTGGACCGGCCCGCCGACTTGCGCCAAATTCTCGTGGCGTTTACCCGCTTCACTTACCGTCTCCATGAGAACGGCATGTATTTCATCGACCATTCTCCCGGCAACACGTTGATAAAGCGCGTGGGCAACGGTTACGATTTTTATCTTGTCGATTTGAACCGCATGAAATTCAAGTCGGTCTCTCCCGAATGCGGCCTGCGTAATTTCTACCGCCTGGATGCGGACGACGACATGATTGACGTGATAGCCGCCGAGTATGCCCGTTTGCGGGGGGGCGACGCGAAGGCGATGGCGGAAAGTCTGAAACGCTGGACGCATGACCACAACGCCCGTGTGGCCGCAAGAAGAGCCAAGAAAGCCAAAAGGAAAAAATAGCTTTCTTGTCCCTTTATGGAATTGGCGGGCTGCCCGATGTTTTCGTCAAATGTTTTTTATTTTTACGTCCACGACCTGCCCTGTCAGTTCTGACAACAACACTTTGACCGTGACATTGGCGACCTCCCGGGGGTCTAAGAGGGTGTTGTCGGGCTCTATGCCGAAATTTTTAACCCGCATCGGGGTTTTGGTCCGTTCGGGGTTGACACAGTTCACGCGGATGTTGGCGTAGGCCCACTCTTCGGACAGGGCTTGTACGAAATTAACCGTGGCGCACTTCGTCGAGGAGTAAATCGTATAGTCCATCCGTCCTCTCGTGTAGGAGCTTGAGGTGTAGAACAGCAGTTGGCCTTTGCTTTCTTGGAGAAACTTGAACGATTCTTTCGCCACGATGACCATTCCCCGGTAGTTCGTGTCGATGGATTCGTCTATTTGAGCGTAACTCATGTGTGTCAGCGGCTCTTTGTAGAGAACGGAGGCTGTGTTCACGATATAGTCGATGCGCCCTTCTTGTTGATAAATGTTTTGCAGGGCTTCCCTCACTTGTTCCGGATTGCGAATGTCCACGTGATTCCCGTGGCGGCTGAAAGAAAATGTTCGGGCTCCGCGTGTTTGGCAGACATTGAGTAGTTCAAGCCCGATTCCGGAACTCCCTCCGAAGATGACGATTACCTTGCCCCGCAGGGCGAGGCTTTCCTGTTCCGTCAGCTCCTTGGTCTTGAAGTCTGTCGTTTTTAGTTGAAACAGTTTTTCGATGAGATACAAATCCTCCTTGTACGTCAGTTTCATGTTGGCGTCCTCGCCTTCCACCACGTGGATTTTCACTTCCGGGCAGTATTTCAGCACCACTCCGCAATCGTCCGTGGTCGTGAACGACGGGTCCTGCAGGGCTTTGTCGTACGCTCTTTTGATGAGCGAGTAGCGGAATCCTTGTGGGGTCTGCCCCCGTTTGACGCGGTTGCGGATGGGGATGGTTTGAATGTTGTTTTCGTCGTTCACTTCAATCACTGTGTCGGCGGAGGGAATGGCCACGTCCACCGCTTCGTATTCCTCCAGGGCCTCGATGACGCGGTCGATGGTGAACGCCCCTATGAGCGGGCGCACTGAGTCGTGGAAAATGAGATTGCACTCCCTTTCGTCCTCGTACGCGCGGATTGCCGACAGCGAGGAGAAATGGCGCTCCGTCCCGCTGTTGAGTATCTTTTTTACTTTTGTGAAATGGTTCTTGATAATATAGGACTCGATTTTTCCCCTGTACGCGTTGTTGACCACCACGGCGATTTCGTCTATCCGGTTGTGCTTTTGGAACACGTTGATGGTGTGTTCGATGACAGACATGCCTGCGATTTTCAAGAACTGTTTGGGCACGCCGGCGTTCAATCTGCTGCCGATGCCTCCCGCGAGGATAATAGCAATGTTTTTCATCTTGCGTGTGTGTTTTATGAACGTTTGCAAAGATACGCGATTCGGAGCGTATCTCAATTAGGAATTGGAAATAAATTATTTTATAGATTCAATATAGAAGTGCAATTTCCCCCTTCGTCCTTGGAGCGTAGCGGAAAGGTCGAAGGGGGGAAAGCG
>CALUHX010000083.1 GCA_944320555.1 uncultured Butyricimonas sp.
AAACTAAACTTCTCCACACCAAAAAGGGAGTTCTTCAAATTTATTTCGTAATATTGCACTTGCTGATTGACTCTGCCGGAGGAGATTTTGGCGGGGAATGTTGTTTTTGCGGGAATTACTTTGTAATTTTGGCGGATTAATTTGAACAGGGTAGTTTGCGGCGGCCCCGTCGGGATGGAGACTTTTTATGTCGAAAGCGACAAACGCCGCGGACGTGACTGGAATTATTAATTAAAAATATTATGAAAACAAGAACAGAACATGATTTACTTGGCAATAAAGAGGTGCCAATGGATGCCTACTATGGAGTGCAAACTTTGAGAGCAATTGAGAATTTCGGAGGGATCAGCGGATTCCAAATCGGGATGTACCCGAACTACGTGAAGGCTTTGGCGATGGTGAAATGGGCCGCCGCAAGAGCCAATTGCGAGTTGGGGACGCTCTCCAAGGAAATCGCCGACGCCATCACGGCCGCGTGCGAGGAAATCATTGCCGGCAAGCTGCACGACCAGTTTCCCGTGGACATGCTGCAAGGCGGGGCGGGAACCTCGACCAACATGAACATCAACGAGGTTGTCGCCAACCGGGCGTTGGAGCTGATGGGCCACCAAAAAGGGGAATACCAATATTGCCACCCAAACAACCATGTGAACCTTTCGCAGTCGACGAACGACGCTTATCCGACCTCGTTCCATTTGGCCATTGTGTTGTCGAACAGAGAGTTGGTGGACGAGGTGAAGAGGTTGGTGGAGGCTTTCCGCCGCAAGGCCAAGGAATTCGAGAACGTGCTGAAGATGGGCCGCACGCAGTTGCAGGACGCCGTTCCGATGACGCTGGGTCAGGAGTTTGAGGCTTACGCCTACACTTTGGAGGAGAATATCGCCCGCTTCAATGAGGCCGCCAAGTTGTTCCTGACGGAGAACATGGGCGCCACGGCCATCGGCACGGGAATCAACTCGGAGCCGGGCTACGCCGAATTGTGCGCCCAAGAGTTGCGCATCATCAGCGGCGAGGAGTTTGTTTTGGCTCCGAACCTGATTGCCGCCACTCCGGACACGGGGGCTTGCGTAAGCTACTCGTCGGAGTTGAAGCGTTTCTGCACGCAGTTGTCCAAGATTTGCAACGATTTGCGTCTGCTTTCCAGCGGTCCCCGGTGTGGATTGAGGGAAATCAACCTGCCGCCGATGCAACCGGGCTCTTCCATCATGCCGGGCAAGGTGAACCCCGTGATTCCGGAGGTGGTGAACCAGGTTTGTTTCCGCGTGATCGGCAACGACACGACGGTGATGATGGCGGCAGAGGCCGGTCAGTTGGAGTTGAATGTGATGGAGCCGGTCATCGTGTACGCTTTGCTGAATTCGCAGAGGATGTTGACGAAGGTGATGGACCGTTTGCGGGTGCTTTGCGTGGACGGCATCACGGCCAACGCCGAGCATTGCAAGGAGATGGTGATGCACAGCATCGGCATCGTGACGGCGTTGAACCCGACGTTGGGATACGAGAATTCTTCCCGCATCGCCAAGCGCGCTTTGCAGGAAAATCGCAGCGTGTATGACCTGGTGCTGGAAGAGGGCTTGTTGACGAAAGCCGAGTTGGACGACTTGCTGCGCCCCGAGTTGATGATTAAGCCCAAGAAGTTCTACCATAAAAAATGACGGCGGAGCTTGGACTCGCATATTATTTATTAGCTAAAAACACGAGGCTATGAAAAAAAGCTTTACTAAATGGGTGGCGGTCGCCATGATTGGCGTCTCTTCCGTGACGTTCACGGGATGTTTCGGTTCTTTCGAGCTGACCACGAAGTTGCATAATTGGAATACCAACGTGTCGTCGAAGTTCGTGAACGAGTTGGTGTTCCTGGGGTTGTGCATTCTCCCGGCCTATGAGTTCGCCGTGTTGGGCGACTTGTTGATTTTCAACACAATCGAGTTCTGGGACGGTAGCGATCCTTTGGCCATGGCTCCGGGTGAGGTGGAGGAAAGCAGCACGCAGTACGCTGGGGATACTTACACGGTGACGAAATCGCACAACATGGTGGCAATCACTAACGACGCCACCGCCGTGACGAGCGAGTTCCGTTATTTCCCGGAGGACGAGGCCTGGTTCTTGATGAACGGAGGAGAGAAGGCCAAACTGGTGAAGTCCGAGAAGAAGATGATGAAAATGGCCCGTCAGGCCAATTGATAACCATACTCCTTCGGCCACTTTCCCTGTTTTAGGGGAGGAGTTTAAATATCTGAACAGCAACGCCGTTCAACTCTTCCTCTAAGATAGAGGGAGTGCCCCGAAGGGGGGAGGGCGTATGAAAAGGCCGCCGTCAGGCGGCTTTTTCATGCGCCCTTTTAACTGATATATCTCCAATTGATTTTTGTTTTGAACAGGCGTTTCACTTGAGTGGCGAAGGTGTTGTTCTCTTCTTTTTGAAGGAAGGGGTCGTTTTCGAGGATGGCGGTGGCGGCTTGGATGGCTTCGTTGAGGATGAGGCCGTCGCGTCCGAGATTGGCCACCCGCAGATTGCAGGTGAGGCCGCTTTGCTGGGTGCCTTCGATGTCACCCGGTCCCCGGAGTTTGAGGTCTGCTTCCGCGATTTCGAAGCCGTCGTTGGTGGCGGTCATGGTCTCGATGCGTTTGCGGGAGTCGTTGGATAATTTCGGGGAGGTCATGAGGATGCAGTAGGATTGCTCCGCGCCCCGTCCCACGCGCCCGCGCAGCTGGTGGAGTTGCGAGAGTCCGAAGCGTTGCGCGCTTTCGATGACCATGATGGAGGCGTTGGGGACGTTCACGCCGACTTCGATGACGGTGGTGGCCACGAGGATTTGGGTCTCGCCCGTGGCGAAGCGGCGCATCTGCTCGTCCTTCTCGGCGGCTTTCAGTTTGCCGTGGACGATGCTCACCGTGTAGCCGAGAGGGTTGAAGAACGCGGCCACCTGCTCGAAGCCTTCCTCGAGGTTGCGGTAGTCCATCTTCTCGGACTCGGAAATGAGCGGGTAGACGATGTAGGCCTGGCGGCCTTTCCGCAGCTCTTTGTGGATGAACTCGTAGACGCGGGCGCGCTTGGACTCGTACACGTGGTAAGTGGTGACGGGTTTCCGTCCCGGGGGAAGTTGGTCGATGACCGAAACGTCGAGGTCGCCGTAGAGGGTCATGGCCAGCGTGCGGGGAATGGGGGTGGCCGTCATCACGAGCACATGGGGCGGGACGGTGTTCTTTTGCCACAATTTGGCCCGTTGGGCCACGCCGAACCGGTGTTGCTCGTCGATGACCACGAGACCGATGTTTTTGAAATGCACCACGTCCTCGAGCAGTGCGTGCGTGCCCACGAGGATTTGCATCCGTCCGTCCCGGAGTTCCTCATGCAGCGTGTCCCGATCCCTTTTTTTGGTGGAGCCGGTGAGCAGCCCCACATTGACAGGGGTGTCTTTGAGCATTTCGGATATGGTCTCGAAATGCTGGTTGGCGAGGATTTCCGTGGGGGCCATGATGCAGGCCTGATAGCCATTGTCGAGCGCGAGCAACATGCACATGAGGGCCACGAGGGTCTTTCCGCTTCCCACGTCGCCTTGCAGCAGCCGGTTCATCTGCTTTCCTGAGCCGCAGTCGGCGCGGATTTCCCGGATGACCCTTTTTTGAGCGTCCGTGAGGGGAAAGGGCAGGTGGTGGAAGTAGAAGTCGTTGAAACACGCGCCCACCTTGCCGAACACATGGCCCCGGAAGGCTGCCTTCCGGTTGAATTTCAGCTTGAGGATGTTCAGCTGGATATAGAAAAGTTCCTCGAATTTCAGCCGGTATTGGGCTTGCCGCAGATTGTCGGGCGATTCCGGGAAATGGATGTTGTGCAGGGCCTCGTGGAGGTACATCAGATTGTGCCGTTTGATAAACCACGCCGGAAGGGTTTCCGGTATTTTCCCGTTGATGGCCTTGAAGATGTTCGCTTGGATTTTGGAAATCAGCTTGGAGGTCAGGTAACTCTTTTTCATTTTCTCCGTCGTGGGATAGACGGCCTGAACTCCCACGAGCTGCCGGTCGGCGGCCTCGTCGTAGGGGTCGATTTCGGGGTGGACGATGTTCAGCTTCTGGTTGAACATGGAGGGCTTGCCGAAGATGAGGTATTCCTTGTCGGGCGAGATTTGCGAGGCGAGGTATTTGAATCCTTTGAACCACACCAGTTCGAGCGCCCCCGTGTCGTCGTAGGCCGTGGCGGTCATCCGCATTTGTTTTCCCGTCCCGACGGTGGCGAGGTTGGTTATTTTGGCTTTCACCTGGATGTAGGGAAGTTGGCCGTCAAGCTCGCTTACCGTGTATAGGCGGGAGCGGTCGATGTATTTGTAGGGGACATAATACAGCATGTCCTCGTAGCTCTCAATGCCCAGTTCCTCCGCCAGCAGCGACGCCCGCTTTTCCCCGACACCCGGTAAGAATTTGATATTTAAGCCTGCCAATTCCAAAGTCGTTGTCGTTTTTTTGAACGAAAGTAAAAAAATTGGACGACATTCATTGAGGATGTGGGGAATAAATTTTATTTTCGTGGAAAATTAGAAGAAGACGCCATGTACAATTATTTGAAACAACGGTTGAAACACGCCATCCGTTTCCGGCACAAAAGGGGATTCGGGGTGCACTCTCCGTTTGTTTTCGACTTGATAACAAATGTGATAAAGGAAAAGGCCGAGTATTACGATTTTCAAGTTGTCGAGGCGCAAGGCAGGATAAGGGACAAGGAGCGCAAGCTCTGCCGGATGCTGTTCCGTCTGGTCGACTACTTTTCCTACCGGGAAATTGTTTTTTTAGGCATAGAGAATCCGTGGGTGACGCGTTATCTGGGGGCGGTGGCGAGCGACATGCGCTTGCTGGACGGCGGCGGCAACTGTCCGGACGGGGAGTTCTCGGGCAAGGCCGGAGGGGAGCGGGAAAAGGCGGACATGTTGTTTCTGGGGAGGAATCTGGAGGGTGTCTGGAATGCGGAGTGGGACAATATGCTGAGGCGGAACGTGGACGGACCTTTGTGCGTGGTAGTCAAGGATATTTACAAGCGTCCGCTGAATGCGAGACTGTGGCGGCAGATGCGAAAGGAGTGCACTGTGTCCATCGACATGATGTGGTACGGCATTCTGTTTTGGAACAAAAAGCTGCAAAAAGGGAAGTACAATATGATTATTTGACAAGAACATAAAAAGAAGGAATATGAAAGTGTATACGAAAACGGGCGACAAGGGCATGACTTCCCTGATAGGAGGGACGCGGGTGGCGAAAAACAATGTCCGTCTGGACGCTTACGGCGGGGTGGACGAATTGAACAGCCACATAGGCATGATTCGTTCTTATCCCATAGCGGAGGAAGCCGCGCGGCAGTTGGTGGAGATTCAGAACGTGCTGTTCGTGGTGGGCGCCAATCTGGCGACGGACGCGGAGGCTTCCGACTTGCAGCGGAAACTGCCATGCGCGGAGGGGGATGTGGAGTTTTTGGAGAAAGCGATTGACGAGATGGACGCATCGTTGCCCCCGTTGCGCCATTTTGTGTTGCCGGGCGGCCATCCCGCCGTGTCGGCCTGCCACATCGCCCGCGCGGTTTGCCGCCGGGTGGAACGCCGGGTGATGGACATGAACGAGCAGATTCCTGTCGAAGAGGTGGTGTTGCGCTACATCAACCGTCTCTCCGACTATCTTTTCGTGTTGGGGCGGAAATTGGCGCAGGATTTGAACGTGAGCGAGGAAAAATGGGTGCCAAGGAATTAATCGGACAAAGTCATGGAAGAAGTTTACCGTTTCCTGAAAGAGTTGCGGGCGCATAACGACCGGGAGTGGTTTCATGCGAACAAGGAGTGGTATCTGAAGGTGAAGGCCTGCCACGAGGCGTTCATCGACGAGATTATCGGCGTTTTGGCCAAAGTGGACGGTGAGGTGGAGGGGTTGACCGCCAAGGACTGTGTGTTCCGGATTTACCGGGACATTCGGTTCTCTTTGGACAAAAGTCCTTACAAGACGCACATCGGGGCTTTCATCGCCAAAGGCGGGCGGATGGCTCCGCAGGGCGGTTATTATGTGCACGTGGAGCCCGGCCATTCCCTGCTGGCGGGAGGCATCTGGTGTCCGCCGCCCGCCTTGTTGAAGGCGTTGCGGATGGACATATACGGCAACATCGAGGAGTTCTCGGAAATCATGCGCGACAAGGAGTTCTCGAAATATTACCGGTTGGACGGAGAGAAGCTGAAGAAGGTGCCGGCTCCTTTCCCTTCGGATTTTCCGGAGGCGGAGTGGCTGAAATACAAGTATTACACCGTGGAAGGCGACGTGGACGACGCCTTTTTCTGTGGAGACGGCGCCGCGGAGCGGGTCGCGCGGCGGCTGGCGTTGATAGTCCCCTTCAACCGCTTTCTGAATTACACCGTGGACGAGAGCTGGCACGGGGCGGAGTGATTTAAATAGCGTAATTTTATCCCGTTATGGAAAACCACGAGGAGGCAAAGACGATTGAGACGTTGCTTGCGGCGGGCGACGAACGGTGCATGAACCTGTTGTTTGCGGAATATTACAGGGATTTGTGCGCGTACGCGGCCCGCTATCCCTTGTCGGCGGAAAGCGTGGAGGACATCGTGCAAAATGTCTTTATCTCTTTTTGGGAAAACAAGCGGGGGCGGCCTTTTATCGGTTCCGTGCGCTCTTATCTTTTCGGGGCGGTGAGTAAAGCTGCGTTGCGGTGGTTGCGCGACGAGGGGAAGGCTTATTTCGAGGATATTGAGACGCACGTGGACGATTTTTGGGAGTCTATGTTCAACAGGGAGGAAGAGGAGGCGTTCGAGAAGCTGATGGAGAAGTTGCGGGAGGCCGTGGAGCAGTTGGCCGAGCAGCCCAAGAGGGTGGTGAGGTCCATCATTTGGGAGGACAAGCCCTATAAATTGGTGGCGCAAGAGATGGGAATATCCGTCAATTCGGTGAAAACGTATTATGTCCGGGCTTTGGAGTCTTTGCGGAAAATGCTGGGCGACAAATATTTGATATTGCTCATTCTGCTTTCGAGGAAAAAAGTTTGAAAAAAGCGCGGTGCTTGTGTCACCTATTTCCGAAAAATTGGAATATGTAAGAAAAGAGTGACATATGAAAGCGAAAACAATAGAGGAATTGATAGCGGATTATTGCGCCGGGACGCTTTCGGCAAAAGAGGCGGCCCGGCTGCACCGGTATCTGCGGGAAAACCCGGAGGCTGAGCGGATGTTCCGGGACGCGCGGGAAGTCCACTCCGTGCTGCGCTCTGCGAAAGTGGCCGGCGGCACAGATGTCCGCGAGGCCGAGAGGCGATTCCGCGCCTTGCTGGCCCGCCGGAGCAGGCGGGCGCGGGCGATTCGGTGGTTGGGTGGAGGAGTGGCCGCGGCCGCGGTGATTGTCGCCGTGCTGATGATGGCGCATCCGGATTCCACCCTGCGGCAGGAGCCGGTTGTGGAGATGGCCGGGTTGTCGAGGATAGCCCCCGGCGAGGTGAAAGCCACTCTGAGCGACGAGAGCGGCCGGGCAGTGGAAATCACTTCGGAGTCGGCTTCCCGTCTCGTGACACCGGACGGCACGGTGCTGGTGAACGATTCGTTGGGCGGGCTGCGTTACGACCGAAGCGGCACGGCGGACGAGGTGGCGAGGACGCAGACGCTGACCGTGCCGGTAGGGGGAGAATACCGCTTCACGCTGGCCGACGGTTCGCAGGTGTGGGTGAACTCGGCCTCGGAGGTGCGTTTCCCGACCCGCTTCACGGGCGACAGCCGGGAAATATACATGAGCGGGGAGATATACATCGAGGTGGCCCGCGACGAGGCGCGTCCTTTCATCGTCCATGCGGGCGACAAGTCCGTCCGGGTGCTGGGGACGAAATTCAATCTGACGGCCTATCCCGACGAGAACGAGGTGGTGACGACGCTGGTGGAGGGAAGCGTGGAGTTCTGCGACGGTGACAAATGTGTCCCGGTGCGTCCCGGCGAGCAGGTCGTGCTGGATGAAACGACCGGGCGGATGGAGACGAGGGAGGTGGATGTGTCCTTGTACACCTCTTGGGCGTCAGGAACTTTCGAGTACGAGCAGATGGGACTGGAGGCCATTGCCCGTCAGCTTACCCGTTGGTATGACGTGCGCTTTGAGTTCGACGCCCCGGAGTTCCGCGACCATCCGTTCACGGGAGTCGTGAAACGCAACCAGACGTTGGACGAGGTGCTGCGTTTGATAGAGAAAACAACGAACGTGAGTTTTGAGATAGTGGACCGCACGGTCCATGTGAAAAGGACGGAAGATGCTGGAACCATCTCCCGCCCTTGACGAATGAAATGTTTAATTTAAAATTAATCGTACATGTTATGAAGAAAGAGCGAGAGAAACAAGCGTTTTCCCGAAAAAGGGGGCTTCTTCGTTCCATTTTGGGGAGAGGAACGCTCGTGGCGGGAATCCTGCTATGCGTGAACTTCTGGAGCATGGCCTCCGGACAAGAGAAAAAGGTGTCCTTGGACGTGAAGGACAAGGCGTTGCGTGAAGTGTTGGCCTTGATAAGGGAACAGGTCGACGCGCGTTTTATTTACAGCGAGGTCGAGATTCAGAAGGCCAAGCCCGTCACCGCGAAATTCGAGGGGCTTCCGCTGGACGAGGCCTTGAAGCGGGTGTTGGAGGGGCAGCCCTTCACCCATGAGATTCAAGGCGACATCGTGGTCATCAAGCCCGTGCGGCAGCCCAAGGCTGACAAACCGGTGGAAAAACGCACGGTGAAGGGCAAAGTGACCGACGAGAACGGCCAGCCTGTCCCTGGGGCCAATGTTTATCTGAAAGGCTCGACCATCGGCGTGCCGACCGACGTGGACGGGAATTATTCCCTTACCTTCGACGACACCTACACCGTGCTGGTCGCCTCGTTCGTGGGCTATCAGACCGTGGAGGACACGATTGGCGCGAGGGAAGTCGTCAATTTCCAGCTGTTGCCGGAGAACGAGTCGCTGGGCGAGGTGGTTGTGACCGGTTATCAGACGATTTCCAAGGAACGGGCCACGGGGTCGTTCGAGAAGGTCGGAATGGAGAAGATGGAAATGAAACGGTTGGACAACCTTTCCACCGTTCTGGAAGGCGAGATCGCCGGTTATTCGGACGGTGTGATCCGGGGCGTGTCCACGATGAACGCCCAACAATCGCCGCTGTACGTGATTGACGGATTTCCGGTGGAAAACACGTCTATCGATGCCAATGGCAGCATCACGGAGAACCTTCCCGTGTTGAACGTGGAGGACATCGAGAGCATCACCGTGTTGAAGGACGCCGCGGCGGCTTCCATCTACGGAGCCCGGGCAGCCAACGGCGTGATTGTCATCACCACCAAGCGGGCGAAGGAGGGGAAGACCCAGATTTCCGCCTCCGCCACGTGGACCATTCATCCCTACAACTATTACACGGGTCACCTGACCAACTCCGCCGACATCATCGCGTTGCAACGCAAGTGGGCGGCCGAGAATCCCGAGTTGAACAACGGAATCGACCGTGCCCAGGCCGAGGCCGACAATCTGCGCAACAATTACGCCTGGCCGACCAAGGGTATCGACATCCTGCTCGACCTCTACACAAACCAGCTTTCCGAGTCCGACGCCAACGCGCAATTGGACGAGTTGGCCTCCAGAGGGTTCGCCTACTACGACGATGTGGAGAAGTACGCCAAGCGCAATTCCTTCTATCAGCAGTATTACCTAAGCGTGGGCAAGGCCACGGAGCGCAACAATTTCACCTTCTCCGCCAGCTACCGCAACAACAAAGAGGAGGACATCTACACGAAGGACGACCAAATCGGGTTGAACTTGCAAAATTCGATACAAATCACCGACTGGCTGAAGGCCGACCTCGGCATGTATGTCAATTTCCGGAACGGTGTCAATCAGACTTACGACCTGTTGAACAGTTATTCGGCCGGATTTACCGCCATGCCCTACGACCGTCTCGTGAACGAGGACGGAAGCCATGTCTCCTGGACATCTCAATACTCTCAGACCGTGCGCGATAACATCGATAACTACGGTCTTTACGACGTGACCATCACCCCGCTCGACGAATTGGGCCGCCGTTTGGAGAAAAGCCGCGACTTTATGGCCCGTATGTCCGGGAAGTTGGAAGTGAAGCTCCTGCCGTGGCTGTCGTATAACGCCCAATACCAATATGAATATGGGCTGAACCGGATGAACCGCTTGGAGGAACTGGCGTCGTTCCAAACCCGCGAGACGATAAACGGCTTCGCCACGGTGGAGAACGGAGAGGCTGTGTATCACCTGCCCGAGGGGGACATTTATTACACGGAAAAGCAGACCACGAACAATTATAACTTCCGGCAGCAATTGAATGTGGACAAGACCTTCCAAGACGTGCACAGCCTCACGTGGATTCTGGGGCAGGAGGTGCGCAACCAGAAAGTGGAGTACGAGAGCGTCACCCGCTATGGTTACGACTCCGACATGCTGAGCTCGCAATACATCGACGAGACGGAGTTGACCAATGGCTTCACAGGGCTTATGGATACGTGGGCCTATATTTCGGCTCCCTGGGCAAAGAGCGAGTTGGAAAACCGTTTTGTTTCTTTCTATTCCAATGCGGCCTACACTTACGCCGACCGTTATACTCTCTCCGGCTCCATCCGTTGGGACCGTTCCAATTTGTGGGGCACCAACTCCAAATATCAGAACAAGCCCCTTTGGTCGGTGGGCGCAAGCTGGAACATCAACAATGAGGCGTTCTTCAACGCGTCGTGGGTGGACATGTTGAAGTTGCGTTTCTCCTACGGTATCGGCGGTAACATCGCCAAGGACGCCGCTCCCTATCTTACGGCCAGCTATTACACAAGCACCCTCGTGGGCGGGCAGTACGGTAGTATTTCTTCGCCGCCAAATCCCGATTTGCGTTGGGAAAAGACCACCACAATCAACGTGGGCGTGGACTTCGCCTTCTTTGCGGGCCGCTTGTCCGGAGCGTTCGATTTCTATAACAAGAACAGCGAGGACCTCCTTGCCAACCAGATGGGCGTGCCCACCGAGGGCTTCGGTTACAGCACCTTGACCTTCAACAACGGGGCCATGCGCAACCGGGGATTCGAGCTTACCCTGCGGGGCGATGTCATCAACCGGGGCGATTGGGTGTGGAACATGGGCTATGTGCTCAGCTACAACAAGAACAAGGTGACGAAAATCAACGTGGAAGCACCGGCTTATTTTTTGCAGTTGGATTATCCGGAGTCTTATCCGCGGCAAGGGAAGCCCTATAACGCCATCTACGCCTATAAGTGGGCGGGATTGAGTGCCGAGGGCGAGCCGCAGATTTACGATGCGGAGGGCAACATCACGACCACCGATTACACCGACCTCGATGCCATTCATTACGTTGGCACTACGGTTCCAGTGTACAGCGGTTCGTTTACGAACGTGTTGACGTATAGAAATTTCGAACTGTCGCTTCAAATCCTGTACGAGGGAGGCCACAAGTTCCGCAGCACGAATATCCCGACGATTAACATGGGCCGCACGGATGTCAGCGTGACGAACAAGGACATCATGGACGCATGGGAGAATCCCGGCGATGAAGCTGTTACTGACGTGCCGCGCCTTTTGTTCAGCGGGATCTCCGAGGATTACAATTACGACAGAGAGTCCATTTACAGAGGAGCGGACATTCATGTGTACGATGCGTCCAAAATCATGTTCAACAATTTTTCGCTCGCTTACCGCATGCCTGTCGATTGGGTGAAAAAAATCGGACTGGGCGGCGCAAGATTGCAGTTCAACATTGAGAATATGGCCACAATCGCTTTCGACAAGGATGCTGGTTACATGTTGGGGACGAAGGACAAGCCGAACTATGTCTTGGGACTTTATTTGAATTTTTAATGCTAAATTGAACATTATGAGAAAGAGAGTACAATACATTTGGGGAATTGCGGTAGCTTGCGCCGCCGTGTTGTTCTCCTCTTGTGACGATTATCTTGGTATCTTGCCAAAAGGGGAGAAGATTCCAACCACGCTGGAGGATTATGAGGCTTTTATTCGTTATGATTATAATCACATTTGTGATTTTTCGCAGGCGATGTATCTGATGAATGACTTCTATATAGCGTCAAACACATTGAACGCTATTTCATTGGAGTCTATTAATTATAATTGGATGGAGAACGAGGACCGCATCGCCGAGAACGATGAGGACGAAACGGCATACTATTATTCTTATAGTTCGATATTTTATTGGAACCTGATGATTCGGGACGTGCAGGAGGCCACGGAATGTACCGAGGGCGAGCGGCAGGAATTGATAGCCCAGGCCAAGGTGCTCCGCGCCATCGACTATTTCAATCTGTTGAACTATTATGCCGACCCCTACGAGGAGTCGACCGCCACTGAGAAATTGTCCGTGCCCCTGATTACCTCGCCGGACATGGGCGCGGCTTCCGAGCAGGTGACCATCGAGCGGATGTACGAGTTTATCCTAACCGATTTGACGGAGGCCCTGCCTTACCTGCCCGAGGAGGGCGCCACGGTGCTCCACCCCACGCTGGGCGCAGGATACGCCATGCTGGCCCGCGTGTACCTGACCATGGAGAACTATGAGGACGCGCTCTCCTACGCCGAGTTGGCCCTGGAGCAGAACAACGCCCTGTACGATTGGCGGCAATATTACGAGGACAACCGGACGCAACTTGACGACCCCGACAATTATTCCACCTCCTATCCGGCGATAGGATTGGACAATGTGGAAAATTACATTTTCCGCTATGGAACGAATAATCAGAAGAATTTCGGACAGTCCGGAACGACCAACTCCCTGACCACGTGGCGCGCCGCCCAGTTCGAGGAGGGCGACGCCCGTTTCGCCTCCAAATGGAAATGGCGGTATATGTCGCCCGACACGATTTACTACGGCATCCGCAACGACCGCTTCAACGGCGGCGGGCTCACCACGCCCGAAATGTATTACATTGAGGCGGAATGTATCGCCCGTCAAGGCGGCCAGGACAATATCGACGAGGCCATGGGCATCCTGAACACCGTGCGCCAGACCCGCTTTTTCAAGGATGTCTACCAACCCCTTTCGGCCACGTCCGTGGAGGAGGCCGTGCGTCTGATTATCCGGGACAAGGCCAACGAGTATGCGCAAACGCCCATTCCGTTCTGGGATGCCCGGCGGCTCAATCTCCACGCCGAATATGCCACTACCCGCACCAAGGAGTATAACGGGCAGACGCTGACCCTTTCCCCCGACTCGCACCTGTGGACTATGCCATTCCCGCAAGGGGCAGTCAGCAACCCCGGCAACGGGACGCTTCAACAGAACGTGGAGCGGTGATTTGTATGAGAGAAGTTGAAAAGAAATCATTTAAATTGAAAAGGAACATGAGATTGATAGGCAAATTAATGATATTGATGATTCTCTTTTGGGGAATAAACGCTTGCTCGGCGCAAGACTCTTTTACGATTGAGGGGGAAGTCTCCGGACTGGCGGACGGCACGGTGATGGAATTAACCCCGGGTGCCACTCACCAAGAGGAGAAGCCGGTGGCCACGGCCACGGTGTCCGGAGGCAAATTCTCGTTCACGTGGTCTGTGGAATCTCCTCGTTTGTTCTACATCGGGCAGCAGGGCGCTTGGGGCGTGATGACCGTCTTGGTGGAAAACGGCAATCGGGTGAAGATTTCCGGAACGGTGTCGTACCAGGGGGAAGGGAATCAACGCCAAGCGGATTTTTCCTCCGTGGAAATAACGGGTGCCCCCTTGAACGATGAGTATCTCCGCAAAATAGCCTTTAAGGATGATTTGAACAGGCTCTATGAAGAGTATCACGAGCGCAACGCGGAGATTTCCGAGCAGTTGACCAAGGCCCGGCGGGCGAACAACCAGGCTTTGTTGGATTCCCTCTCTCGGACGGAAGCCGCCGCCGCATTGAGCCGTGACGAGGCCGCTTTCTTCCAAACGGTCGGCGAGCAGACGAAGAACGCAGTGATGTCCAACAAGGACAGTTGGTGGGGACCTCTTATGATGTTGGTTAACATGAATTGGTTCGAGGAGGAGCAGAAGGAATGGTATGCCGCTTTCCCCGCCGATGTGCAGCAAAGCTATTACGGCCAGATTGTTTACAAGGAGCTATTCCCCGAGACGCTGGAGGGCAAGCCCGCTCCCGCCTTCACGGTCAAGGGGGAGGACGGGGCATCCGTGACGTTGGAGCAATTGCTTGACGGAAAGAAGTACGCCCTTGTTGATTTCTGGGCTTCATGGTGCGGCCCTTGTCGTCGGGAAATACCCAATCTTAAGGCCGCCTATGAGAAATTCGCATCCAAGGGCTTGGAAATCATTAGTATCTCGATTGACAAAGATGCCGCAGCCTGGCAAAAGGCGTTGGAGGAGGAGCAACTTCCCTGGCCCAATTTCCTTGACGATGCCGACATCGACAATCTGTATGGCGTGAAGACCATCCCCGCCATCTTCCTGTTGGACGGAAAGGGCACCGTCATCGCCGTCGGTCTCCGGGGCGAGGCCCTGCAGGCCAAATTGGCGGAACTGCTCCCCTGACGGGAACGCCCGATTCCCCTTTGAAGCGTTGATGTTTTATATAACCCCAGCCTCCCGCCCCGGCGCGTTCGCTCCCCGGCGGGAGTTTTTTTTCACCTCTGGGAGCGAAGAAGAATGCAATGTGTTCACTATATTTGTAATGTGTGTAAATCTTTTGCTTATGATAGAACGAGCTTCATATACGTCGAGTTCGGCTCGTTTCCCAGCTATATGTTCTATCCCGTGTCGCAATACGAAACGAAAGGACGGCGGCATCTCTTCAAAAGGGCGGTCATGCCTTCCGTTCGTTTTGCCTCCAAGCGCGGATTCGTCCGTGGTGGTCGGGGGAAAGTTGCTGCTTCCCGGCATGTAGCGGGTGTGTAGCTGGCATAAAGACATCGATTCGTGATTAATTTAATATTGGGTTTCTATTGATTTATCAATAGGAAGTCAATAGCAAGTCAATAGGAAGTCAATAGCAACTCCCCGGCTACACCCTCCCTTCCGGCCTCCTTCCCCCGGTGTCTTATCCTAAATAAGTTGACTTTAAAAAGAGTAAACTTATGTCAGTAAAAAGGAGGAACGTGACGACAAGC
>CALUHX010000084.1 GCA_944320555.1 uncultured Butyricimonas sp.
TTCAATGTGTCCTGCATATATTTCACTTCGTAACATTCCCGACCATTGTATTCTAAAGAAGACACAAACTTCCGAAGGATTATCCTCGGCTTCACATCCTTGCTCATTTCCGTGTATCCTTCCTCCCCAAATTTCCCTATCGCCCAACGAGCTACAGAATCCAAATAATGGTACTCCGGGGATGACGGCTTTATTTCTTGCGAACGGCCATAACCAACACTACCGATTAACAATGCTAATATCATTATTGTTCTCATAACTATAGTTTATTTTAAATTAATAACCTACTTATGCGTTTTCGCATACTGTCTCAAAGTTTTCCAACTTGTAAAGTGTTCTTTCACGATAAATTTCGCATCCTTAAATACTTCGTTTTGAATATCAAAGTCCAACTTTATATTGGACCGCAACAACTTCTCAAACAATTTGTGAATTGCCTCGATGGGGATGTTCAAATCCTCTTTATAACGTATACTGACATCCTTCACATTTCCTTCCAAATCCGCATAAAATAACAACGACATGCCATTTCCATTTTTCCCATTACGAACAACCACATCGTCATTATGTGCTATCACGTCGCTATCGACACTGTCCACTAAATATCTCGCACACTCTTGAATTACTTGCTCTCTATCATGAACCCGCGTTATCGTATGTCCTATTTGAGAATCATAGTTAAAATCCTTGCCGTTATACGCACTCGCTTTATTCCAGGCCTCAATATACCCATAAGCATGCCTCTTCATATAAACCGACTTGCCCACTTGCACTTCCGTAGTGTCCGCCGTTTGTGCCATCCCTGAAAAAACGCCAGACAAAATCACCATTAATGTCAATACCATTGTTTTCATAAAACCACATATTCACAAACAACATATCGGGGTAACCTCGGAAATCTCCGAGATTACCCCCTTTAAGCTATTCCTCCACCTCAACGAACTGTATCGTGCTGCGAAGCACCTCCATGCTTTCTATCACATAATCCTTGAACACGTTGTAATAGAAATCATCCCAAGGATCGAATGGCACATCTAAGTTTGAATGCTCATAATATTCAGTTTGTCCCGTCCATTTATACGGCTTTTTAAAATTGATATCCCAAGCATACCACACTTTTTCCGAATCCTCAAAGTAAAATGTCACAGCAAATATCTGAGCTTTATCTGGAGGAGCCAAAGTCCATGCTTCCACAAATATACCAATCTCAAATTCCGTCTCGTCAAGCAGGTATTTCATCGTCTTGCCCACATAACGCTCCATATTGTCCACATAATTCGTGCGCACATATTTCAACGTGTCGTTGCCGCACTCTTTCATACTCACATACTCCTTTATCTCCACCGAAGAGGTCAACAACACAAATAATCCTAAAAATAACAACACTCGTTTCATTATTCACGCTATCGCAAAAAATATTATTAGTGGCAACCCCGAAGCAAACGGGGCTGCCCCTTAAAATCATCACCTACTTATGCGTTTCCGCATACTGTCTCAAAGTTTTCCAACTTGTAAAGTATTCTTTCACGATAAATTTCGCATCCTTAAATACTTCGTTTTGAATATCAAAGTCCAACTTTATATTGGACTGTAGCAACTTCTTAAACAATTTGTGAATCGCCTCGATGGGAATGTCCAAATTTTCATCATAATAAATACGAACATCTTTCACACTCCCATTCAAATCCGCATAAAACGTAAGAGTTATGCTATTCCCAATTTTCCCTTCACGAGCAACCACCTCATCGTTATGCGCTATCACCTTGTTATCGACACTATCCACCAGATATCTCGCACACTCTTGGATTACTTGTTCTTTATCATGAACTTGCGTTATCCTATGCCCCAAGCGAGAACTATAATTATAATCCTTACCGTGATACCCACTCGCTTTATTCCAAACCTCAATATACCAATAGGCATGTATTTTCATATAAACCGACTTGCCCACTTTCACTTCCGTAGTGTCCGCCGTTTGGGCCATCCCTGAAAAAACGCCAGACAAAATCATCATTAATGTCAATACCATTGTTTTCATAAAACCACATATTCACAAACAACATATCGGGATAACCTCGGAAATCTCCGAGATTACCCCCTTAAAGCTACTCCTCCACTTTAACGAACTGTATAGGACTACGATAAACTTCCATTTTTTCTATCACATAATCCTTGAACACGTTGTAATAGAAATCATCCCAAGGATCGAATGGCACATCGGGATTCGCATGTTCATCGTATTTTTCTCGTCCCGTCCATTTATAAGGTTTTTCAAAATAAATGTCCCAAGCATACCAAACTTTCTCAGAATTTTCAAAATAAAACGTCAATGCATAAATTTGAGTATCCTCTTCAGAAGCCCAAGTCCATGCTTCCACAAATATGCCAATCTCAAATTCAGTCTCGTCAAGCAGGTATTTCATCGTCTTGCCCACATAACGCTCCATATTGTCCACATAATTTGTGCGCACATATTTCAACGTGTCGTTGCCGCACGCTTTCATGCTTACATACTCCTTTACTCCCCCCGAAGAGGTCAGTAGCACAAATACCCCTAAAAATAATAACACTCGTTTCATAATTCTATCTGCATTTTGTTGGTCTATAAAATCCGTTACTATCTCTCACTGAATTCACGCCGACAGCCTGATACCCCCCGTTTTCGCCTTTATCGAAATACACCAAGGCCAATCCGGTATCATACTTCGCCAAAAGGTAAGCCAAAGATTGACACCACTTCATGTCATCCTCCAATTTTCTAAAATGCGACATGGCTGTTTGCCAATCATGCCTTAATGATTTATCCACAAATAAATTATTCTCCCCCACAGCCTTATCCCCGTATTGATTATAAAAAGCGGAGGCCTTTTGCCGGTCGGTCACTATCAAGCCATAAATCCGGTCATTTGTATATACATACAACCCTTCATACATGGAATTCGCTTTTCCTCCAAAACGAGCCACACTCATAATGTCGTCATGCGAAGGTGGCGTATTGTTAGGATGACTATGAATCTCAGCCACAACGGAAAGATTGTCTCCGAAAACCTTCACATGCGTGGAATCTCCGTGTTGAATCGGACTATAACTCATATACTTGCCTCCCCCTGTCGAACTTATCGTGTACGAATGCTCTATTCTCGGATCGCTTTCCACCGCCGCCAAAAAATCTGAATAAGTTGGTAGACTGGAATATTGCGGATCCGTTCCCGCCGGAGCGTTGAATAATCTGTCCAACACCTCTTTCGCATATTGCTTTATTTGCTTGTGCTTTTCGCTACAGTCTATTTCTTCCGTCTTGGGACGCACTGCCGGAAAATCAGGATTGCGCCTCGACCTTTTAATTTCAGGCGTTTCCGGAGATTCTCCCGTATCTTGTCCTCCCCACCCTATATTCCCTCCACCAGGATTGAAACCTCCTCCACCATCCCAGCCTCCCCCGGTGTCCGGCGTAACCCCGGGAAGCAAAACCTGATCCGGCTCTCCGTCTCCGTCCGAATCCACCAACCAATACGTGTCGCCCCGCTCATCCGTAAAATACCAGTATTCATTCCCGTCCTTGCCTATGACAGAGCCATCCGGCTCAAATATCCAATCGTCATCACCCGGATTTTTCGGAACATCGCCAGAGCCTTTCCCCGGATTAGTCCCCTCATTCGGATCCGGATCCGTGCCGCCCGAATATTCCGGCAGGGAGTTGGGAGAAGCAACGCCGTAGCTCCGCAAGGAATACCCGTCAAGCATCCCATTTAACCGGTCAAAGTTTTCCTCCACCGGGCGGCTTTTGTCAAAGATGTACACGTCCTCCACCACCCGTCCCGATTCCAGCCGGGCGGTATAGATTGGCAAACCTCCGTCGGGCAGCGTGTACAACAACAATCCCGAGTAATCCTTCGGCACCGTTCCCCCCTCCGACAACACCGCCAGCTCGTACTTCGGCTTCTTCGCGAACTCCCCTTCCGGAATCAGACTCATCACGTAAACGTCGTTGCGCAACGTGCTGTCCTCCTGAACCACCACCACCTTCTGCAACACACTCACATACTTCTCGTTCCGCACCGACTTCGCATAATAAGCCCGTGTCGCATGAAAAGGAACGGCCACATAACTGTTCACCCCGTTGTTCGACACCGTGGCGCTCTCCCAATGCGCCGTAATCATCCCGGGGTCAAGTCGAGAACGTACTCCTCCGTCGTCCAAACTTCTCGACACCGGGCGGCGGGACATATATTCCCGATACAATTCATGCGCCGCCTCTATCGTCAACGTCCCTTCGGCGGAAGCGTCATTCCGCAAATCCTCCTCCGAATCGTCATAACAACTAAACATCACCAATAATTAATGTATATCCATCATTTCTTGTTCTTCATCATTCTTTTTTTCAATTTTAAGTGCGCAAGAATGACAGGAACGCCGGAAAACAGCATTCCCATCGTTCAACACGCGCCTTGATTAAACGAAGAGGGATTCCCCCGGCCCCGAGGGCCGAAAGGAATCCCGCGAGTCATTTCACAAAACCGGCCTGGCGCATGACGTTCAATACCATTTTGAATTTCTGAAGAACATGGGGATAGCCTGCATACTCAGCCTCGAATTCCGCCTCTGTCATGTCCAACGTAGCAATCACATAATCCCGCAAGTCTTGTTCTTGCAACGGATTGGTGATAATCCACCACTCAAACAAGTCGGCATACTCCAGATTCTCTTCCAAAGAGGCCCAATTCAAGAACCCGTATTTCAAAACATCGTCCAATGTCGCCTCTCGATAGAAAATCTCTTGGGTTCCTCCGTATTCGTAAAGATTACCAGAATTTCCGGCTCCATCCTCCAAATCTGTCTGATACTGATAAAACTCATCCAACTGATTGGAATACGAGTTCGTCAACACGCTCATGATTTCCAGCAACTGAATTTCTTTCACCCAAGTCTTTTTCTCCTCCTCCGTAAAATCCGTAATATTTTTCAACGTGCTATCCGGCATCGTCACAGTCAATCCTATCAATGTCGACTCAAAATCCTGTAACCCGTAAACCGCCGTCACGCTGTCCGACTTCACCGTGTCCACCAGCAAATAACATATCGGCACACTGCCCAACTCCCGCATGGCAGGCAGAGCCAAATCCCTCAGCATGCGGATGCCCTCCACCAACTTCGCCTCGTCACGGCAAAGCGTGAAGTCCACCACCGAATAAGTCTCTATCGAGTACCCCACTTTCAACGTTTCGTAATAAATAATGGAATCCCCATTGGCGTCGAGTCCCCGGAACTCCCGCCCTATCGTGTCGTTTTTAAACACGGAGCAACCATAGTCCCGGTATATCTCATAAGCCATCTCGTTCCAAGCGCCCTCTCCCGGCTGGATGGCCATCCAATCTTTCACAAGCCCCGTCGGCGTTAAATCGTCTTCTTTCGAGCAAGCCGCAAACAACAAGGCGACAACCACATATAATAATTTCTTCATCGTTCTGTTATTAAAGTTCAACATATTCTGCATCTGTTCGCACATTGATTTCTATATCCGGATTGATGTTTATCTCGTAAGCTGGAATTTGAAGCGTCCAACTCTTCCCTTCCGGGAACATTTTCAGACGCGCCGTCCCGATTTGATTGGCTCCCGTGTTCGACGGCATGTCGTAAACCTTGTGCACAATCTCGTAATCGGTCAACGGATACTTCGGATTCACGGCGTAACGCCTCAAGTCAAACCAACGGTGTCCCTCGAAACACAATTCCTTCCGCCGCTCCGTGCGGATAAAGTCCATCAGTTCCTCGCCACGGGCGGTGATGGCCGGGCATTTCCCGTCCTTGTAACGGTTCTTCAGCAATTCCTCCAGCACGGCCACGGCCTCTTCCTCCCGATCCAGCATCACCAAGGCCTCCGCCTTGTTCAACAACACCTCGGCGTAACGGATAACAACCGCATCCGCTATTTTCAAGGAGCTGCTCGCGCTCATCCCGCTGCGCACCTTGGCCGGAACATAGCGGGTGGACACGAAATTCGTCGTCAGCCAAGCCGTCTCCCGCAAGTCCTCGTATTCCTCGTTCTCACCGAACAACGACAGGAAATCATCCGACACGCGATACATCCATCCCCCCAAATAGCCAAAAATGTTCCGCATGCAGAAAGAACCCGACATGAAAATGATCTCCGGATTGTCCACCCGAATGAAATCAGCGTTATAGTTTTCCGTCAACGGCTCCAAGCGTCGGTCCAACGCGTTCACCATGTCGCAGGCCGCCACCACTTGCTCCCAATCGCCCATGTACAACCGCACGCGGCTCAACAAAGCCCAAGCCGCGTCCGACGAGGCCCGGAATTTTTCCTCCTCATTCTGCCCTTGCAGCAAAAGCCCCGCCTGCATCAAATCTTCCGCGATATGATTGTACAGCGTGTCGTGACGCGTGCGGAAGAACTTAAGGTCTTCCATATAAGAGGTCGTCTTCAACGGCACGCCCGGCGTCTCGTTGGCCTTGTCGGCCTGGTAAGGGTCGGAATACATGTTCGCCAACAGGAAATAGTACAGCCCCCTCAGGAAATAAGCCTCCCCGGCCACCCTATTGCGCAAGTTTTCCGAGTCTCCGTCAAAATCACCCACCAAATCAAGCACCACGTTCGTGGCAGAAATATGCTTGTAAAGACGCTCCCACTCGTAATCGTCCAGCTGCACGCCGTTCACGTTAAACGGCTGCTCCGTCCACCGGTAAAAATCCCGCAAGTACAAACTGCCCATGTCGCCGGTGCCCCGGTTAAATTCCTCCACGTCGTCGTCCATCACCCACAACCACGGAAAATAATTCCCGCTTGATCCGACACTCAACTGAAATTGAGGGATCTCATTATTCATGTAAGCGTCACCTATCAATATCTCGTCCAAGTCGGTGCATGAAGACGCATACACCAAATCCTGAGAACGCTCGTCCAAAAAATCCCCGCAACCGGCACACCACAACGCACAAAGTAATATCACTATCTTTTTCATAAGTCTTTTATTAGAATGAAACACTAAAACTCAAATTATACATGGCCGGCACGGGAACCGAAATATTGCCCGCCGAACCGGACTGCGTGGGCTCCTGCCCCTTCAACCCCTTCGAGGCGATGGTGAACAGATTGCTTCCCGAGGCCGTCACGTAAGCGGAAGATATGCCAAACTTCTTCAAGAACGACTCCGGCACCACGTAGCGGAAAGATATCGACTGCAATTTGAAGTAATCGTTGCGCGACACCCGCACGTTGGAATTGTCATACATCTGCCAAATATTGGAGGCAAACGTGTAAGGGAAAGGAGCTATGCCGCTCGCCAACGCATTTTTCGTGGAGGTCACCTTGGAGAACCACGGACTTAACGTCTCCGTGAACGCCTTGTTATCCAAAATACCCGGAATATTCGTGTGTTTCTCGTCGCCCGGTCTCCGCCACCGGTCCACGAACACGCCCTGCAGATTTTGCTCCGGAGCCACGGCCATCGTGCCCGAGCCCGAGTTCACATTCGGATATAATTGCAACAACCGCACTTTCGAGCCGAAACTATATGAAAAATTAAACGAGAATATCAGCCGCCTCCATTGCATTGTGCTCGACACGCCGCCTTGCAAAAATGGCTGACGGGTACCCGTGTACTCCATCACCGTCTGATACAACTGATCTTTTGTCATTTGCCCGTACTCGGCGCGGTGTTCCTCCTCGATGTCGTAGAACATCGGGCGACCGTCTTTCGGATCCAGACCTTTGAACTTGTAGGAATAGAACGCGTTCATCGGTCTCCCTTCGATAGGCACGGAACCATTCAGATAATCCGTATAACTCAACGCCTCATAGTCGGCCTCCTCCAACACGCGCTTGTCCTTGTTCAACTTGTTCAACAATTGATTGAACACAGACCCTATCTGCGGATCGATACGCCAGGAGAACCCCCGGATTTCCCCGCCTTGCGAAAAATCCAGATTATTGAAAGGCTGCAATCGGAAATTGAACTCCACTCCGGAATTCCGGATTGTGCCGGAGTTAATCGTGTACATCTGCGTGCCGTTCACCCGCGAAATCACCTTGTCCATATAAGCGTTCGTCGTCTTCCGGTAAAACGCGCTAAGGGTGCCGGAGAATTTCCCTTTAAAAATCGAGAAGTCTATCCCGGCGTTGAAGGAAAGCGTTTTCTCCCAGCGCAAATTAGGATTCGGATATTTCTCTATGGTCGAGTACAACTTATTGTAAAACGCGTGCTGCCCGTGTTTTCGGATAATCAACTCAGGACTTTGATCATCCAGCATGTTTCCTTGGTATCCGAACGAGACACGGAACGCCATGTCGTCCAATCCGGGCACGCCGGCCAGAATATCCTCCTTCATGTTCCACCGACCGGACACCGACCATATCGGCAACAAGCGGCTGTTGCTCTTGTTTCCGAACTTGTTCGAGGCGTCCACGCGCATGTTGGCGTTCAGGATATACTTGTCCTCGTAAGAATACATCACCGTCAAGATGCCGGCCACCTTGTTGTTAATGGTGTACGTCCTGTCGCCATACGCGGCCTCTTCTTCCAAACGCCACTCGTCATAGAGCGGATACACCCCCTGGGAAACCGGACTAATCAACATGCCCCTGTCTTTCATATATCCCCGCATCTCATAGTCCATGCCCGTGTATTTCGTGGAAGACACCTCCCAGAAGGCCGACGCGCTGATGTTGTGTTTCATGTCCGCGTCCAAATAACGGTTGTAGTTCACCTCTATCCGGCCCGTGTAACTTTCATTCTTGTCTGTGGTCTCCTCCAAAATGCCTCCTACCGGACACTCTGAATACGCTTTCCACTCATCCGGGACTTCCAGCGTTTCCGGATCCCGGTATCCCAACATGCCCACCTCGGTGGTTTTTTCCCCGAACCACACTTGCCTGTTCGTGTTGCTCACATTATAGGAGGCCAGAATTCCCACGCGCCAGTTCTTGGCGAAGTTGTAATCCGCCTTCAGATTCACGCCCATCGAGTTGGAGCTCATCTCATCCGAACTGTTGTCCCTCTCGTTCAACACATTGAAAGGATAGAAAAACCGAGATTGGTTTCCTTGCCGTTGATAAAAGAGCAAATCCCCGTTTTCGTCATAGGCCGGAACGGCGCGGCTCGTGTTGTAGGCATAGTCTTGCAGCCCGATGTCGCTCGGCGTGTATTGCTTGTCCTGCACGTTGCCCGATATCCCCACCGCCACGTACAATTTCCCGAAGGTCAGGTTTAGATTCGAACTCAAGGTGTAGCGTTTCATGAACTCCTTTTTCAAAGTGCCCGCGTCATAACTGTAACCCAGCGACACGTAATACTTCACCTTGTCCGTCCCCCCCGACACGTTCAGCGAGTGGCTGTGCGAGAAAGAGTCCCGGAATATGATTTTGAACCAATCCGTGTTCACCGTCTCGTAATAGTCCATCTGTTCTTTCATCTCGGCAAACGAGATTTTTCCATTGTAGTAATCGCGCAAAGCTCCTTCATAGCCCACCCACGCTGACATCGAGTTGTAGGGCATTTGCTTCTCCACGATTTCCCGCGAGTACTCCATTCTCTCCCGGGAATTCATCACGTCCACGCCCCGCATCGTGTAGCGCGGCCGCCGCTTGATGCCGCCCGTGAAGGAATAGGTCACCTGCGGCTTCCCCACATGGCCCTTTTTCGTCGTGATGACAATCACGCCGTTGGCCGCCTTCGTCCCATAGACCGCCGTGGCCGCGGCGTCCTTCAGCACGTCGATTTGCTCTATGTCGTTCGGGTTCAAACCGGCGATGGCGTTGCCCAGCAGGTTCACGAAGTCCAGGTCGTTGATTTGCTCCGCGCTCACGTTCACCGGGTCGGTCACCACCACGCCGTCCACCACCCACAGCGGCTCCTGGTTCCCCAGCACGGTCGACGTTCCCCGGATGCGCAACCGGGGCGAGGCTCCCACCTGTCCGGAGTTCTGCATGAAAATCATGCCCGGCACGCGCCCTTCCAGCATCTGGTCCACCGAGTTCAATCCCGGCACCATGATATCGTCCATCTTCAACGATGTCACCGCGCTCGTCAAATGTTTGCGGTCGAAGTTTTGATAGCCGGTGCTCACCACCTCCTCCAGCTCCGTGGAGGTCTCCTCCATCACGATCACCCATTCCTCCGCCGCATCCGCCGGCTCCTTATAAGTGAGCTCCTGCGTTTTCATCCCGATAAAGGAGAACACCAGCACGATTGGCTTCCCCTCCTCCTTGGGCACGGGCAGCGAGAATCGCCCGTTCACGTCCGAGGCCGTTCCCAGCGGCACGCCCTTCAACGCCACCGTCACGCCGGGAAGCGGCTGGCCTTTCGTGTCCCTTATCACACCCTTCACCGTCACCGTCTCCTGCGACGCCTTCTTCTCATCGTCCTTCACGGGACGGATAATCACGATGTTGTCCTCCACCCGGAAACGGTAGCCGTCTCCCAGGATTTTCCGCAGCACGCTTTCCAGCATTTCCTCCTTCGCCGAGATACTCACTTTCTTGTTCACATCCAGCTCCTTGTTGCTGTAGAAAAAGTCCAATTTCGTCTGCTCCTTCAGTATCTCCATCACCTCCGAGAGCAAAACATCCTTGCACTCCAGATTCACTTTCATGTTCTGCGCATACGTTGTTGCGTCCAACCGTAGCAAACCGAACAAAATTAAAAACACGGTTAATCTCATAATCCGCAATGTTTTTGTGGAATAATTCATACTTTTGTTTTTAGTAATTAGACAATGTCAGTTCCGGCTGCAACCGGCGGCTGACGTTAATAAACACACATTCTTGATTCTTCCGGGCTGCAACCCGGAAGAACTTTATCTTGCGATGTCATTCTCGACGCACGACCGTCACCGTGCGGTCCCGAATCACAAACTTGACATTCGTGGTCTCTTCTATCAACGCGCACACTTCTTCAATCGTGTTGTAACGCTTCACCACTCCGGTAAACGGATGTTCCCTCAAAGACTGGTCGGCAAACAAGACTTCGACATCAAACCACCGCTCCAGTTCCTTGGCTATCCGCGCCAGCGGCATCTCCCGGAAAAGAAACCTGCCCTCTTTCCAGGCCACGACATCCTCCACCCTCACCCGGCAGGTGTCCAACCTTCCTCCCCCCATCTCGGCCTGGCAACCCGGCGACAGCACACACGACCTTCCCGACAACGTGTCCGTCACCCTCACCTTCCCCTCCACCAACGTGGCCAGCAAATTGCCGTTGTCCCGGTAGGCGTTCACATTGAACGACGTGCCCAACACTTCCAATCGCATCTCGTCCGCCTCCACAAAAAAGGGCCGAGCCGTGTCCCTCTCCACCGCGAAAAACGCCTCCCCCTTCAAAAACACCCGCCGCTCGCCCCCCACAAAATTCACCGGGAAACGCAACTCCGACTCCGAATTCAACCACACTTCCGTATTGTCCGACAAAACGACATGATACTCGTTTCCTCTCGGCACCCGGATCGTATTGTAGACCAAGCGCTCCGTATGCCGCTTCTCCGTATAATCCGCTCCTCCCTGCCTGGACACCCTTATCTCCGTCTCCTCCTCCCGAATCAACGTGTCCGACTCCACGCTCATGGCCCGCCCGTCCGACAACACCAACTGCACTTGGCGCGCCATTTCCTCCTCCTCCGGTGCGTTCCTTTCCAAATCCCCCAGCAATCCCCACACTCCCGCTCCAACAAACCCTGCCGCCAACACCGCCGCAGCCCTCATCCAACGCAGCCGCGCGAGCCGCCCCCGTTTCCGGATTTCGACACTCATCCCGTGCCATATTTTTACCCTGTCCGGCTTCACCTCCTCGCTCATGTCCATCTCCTCCAACCCGCGCAATCCTTCCCTCAACCCCGAATCCTTTTCCACCTCCCGGGCAAAGTCATGCGTGTCGACATTCTCCTTTCCGAATAAAAAATCGTTCAATTTCCGTTTGTCCATAAACTTCTCTCTAAAATTCTCGCCACTATGACACCAAACTTCGCCCTTAGGGTGTATCATTTTTGGAAAAAATCACGACACAACGCTATTTTTTCTTCGGAAACGATTTAACCCATCCCTGAAAAAGTCCCGTCCAAACAATCATTTCCACATATCCAGCGCAAGGAGCAAAACAGCCAATTCCTCTTTCTTAAAATCCTCCCGCAACCGCTTGTAGGCCCGTTTCACATGCATCTTCACCGTATTCTCGGAAAGACGCAATCTCGACGCGACCTCTTTGTATGCCAAACCTTCCACGCAAGCCAACTTGAAACTTTCCCGGCACATCACCGGCAACCGTTCCACGAATTCCCGCAAACGTTCCCTCAACCGTTCCAGCCGCTCTTCGTCGAAAGGCTCGTATTCCGCCTGTTCCTCGCAATATCGCCGCTCGTGCGCGCGCCTTACTTCCAAATCCCGCAGATAATTCCGACACGCGTTCGCCACCGACTGATGCAAATATCCCCCCACAGCCCCCTCCACCTTTAACTTTTCCCTCCCTTCCCAAAGCCGGACAAACACTTCCTGCACCAAATCCTCCGCAACCGCCTTGTCTCGCACAAAACCTAACGCGCAATAAAACAACTGCTCCGAATAAGTCTTAAAAAACCAAGCCAAGGCGGAGGCGCTTCCTTGCCGCAATTTCGCTAACATTTCCTTTTCATCTTGCATGACAACCAACCATTACTACATTATTCCCCGCTAAGATAAATCTTTTTTCAATTATTTCCACAATCATTCCCCAAATGCCGCAAAAATAATTTCTCCTCCTCCAATCCCGCCGTCCAGCCCCCAAACGGAAAGGGGAGGCCTCCGCTCCGGACAAGCCTCCCCTTTCCACATGGTCGCCATGCGAATCCCGCCGCCACCCGCTCCGTCAATCGTCCATGCGGCTCAGCCAATACGTGAGCCCGTTGCTGATTCTCAGCATCAGATTGGTGGCGAAACTCTCGTTCTTCTCCTTCCCGTAAAGCGTGAACACGAAGACCGAGCTCCAAGTTTCTTCCGTCCAGTCCACCATGACACTCATGAACGCGTCCTCCTCGCTCCTCTCGCTGTTGAACCAAATCGCCCCCTTCACCTCCGAGTACCCCTGGTGGGTGAACGTGTATTCCGTCACCTGCTCCCTCCACATGTTCTCCCCCTCCAAGTATTCCACCTCCACCGCCGGGTCGAAGTGGAGCGTGATATGCGTCTCGTCGATTGTCAAGTAGTCCAGGCTGCTCTCCACCAAGTCCGTCACGTGCTCCTCGCCCGCGATGTCCGTGTTGTAGGCTCCCGCCTGCTCCACCTTCCAATTGCCCTTCATCGTCGTATCCATCTCCTCCTTCGTCAAACTAAGCGACACCTCCTCGTCGCCGTTGCAGGCCGCGAAACAGCACGCCACCAAAAACGTCAAAAACATCACTCCAAATTTCTTCATACTTTTCATAACTGTCAAGAATTTAAACGTTAAACCACACTCTCCCTCTCTTAATCCCTTCTCCACAAAAGTAGCACAATTCCTCCACTTCCGCAAAGAGATTCAGCCAAAAAACTTTGCCTCACAAGCTCTTCCCTAAGGCGGGGAAAGTACCCCGAGGGGGGATGAGCTTGGGACAATGCCATGGCTTTTCACCGGGCGGAAGCCCGTCAGGCGAAATTGGCGGGCTGTCCCGCCATGTCATCGGCAGGAATCTCGTCGTCGCCTGCCGTGTCGTCAGCGGCGGACAGCGGCTTCAGATTGTCGGGCACGGAGTCGTCCGCACCGTCGCCGAAATAGGGGAACACGTCCATGATGGTCGTCTCCGCCAGCGAGGCGATGTCCCAGGGCACCACGTAGGTCGAGAGGCTCTTCTGCAGATTCGCCAGCGCGGCCTCGATGGTCGCCCCCGCCACGAGGAAATACTGGTTCGCCCGTTTCTCCTTGCCCGTCAGCTGGTCGGCGTCGATAATCGCCACCTTCGCCTTGTACCACTTGTCGTCCGTCCCGTCGTTGGACTCCACCAACTCCGTGATGTTCGACTTCTTCAGCCCGGCGATGTAGAAATCGCCCTGCACCATCTCCCGCAGGCTCTCCAGCGTGCGGCTCTCCGCCTCCGTGTAGCTCACCGCGTCGAAGAGATAGGTCTCCGTCACCTTTTTCTCTTTCCCCTCGTCCGTCACCTTCACATACTTCACCTTTGCTTCAAACCAATTGCTTGTCATATCTTTCCTTTTTTACGATTCTTGTTTCACGGCGGCAAAGGTAACACTCCCCGCCCAAATTACGCTCTTCCGCCCTCCATTTATTTTCCACCGCCTCCTCCCGTCTGTGCTTTCCTGAAAAAAGTTGACTTGATTATTATTCAACAAACAACTCATCTATTCACCTCAAAGATACGTCA
>CALUHX010000085.1 GCA_944320555.1 uncultured Butyricimonas sp.
TCAATTTCTCTACTCCAAAAAACGAGTTCTTCAAATTAATTTCATAATATTGCACTTGCCGATTGACTCTGCCAGAGCCAAAATTCCAAGGTGTTTTTTGAGGATTCCGTCAAAAAACGTTACTTTCGCCGCAAGGAAAAAACAAGTCCATTTCTAATTTCAAATTCTAAATTTTAAATTCGTAAACAGTGGATATCTCAGAATTACAAACGGCGGTGGACGCCTGGATCAAGATGCACGGAGTGCGGTATTTCAACGAATTGACCAACATGACCATTCTCACGGAGGAAGTGGGAGAGCTGGCACGGGTCATGGCGCGCAAATACGGGGAGCAGTCGTACAAAGAGGGAGAGAAAGACAACCTTGCGGAAGAACTGGCCGACGTGCTGTGGGTGCTTGTCTGCCTGGCCAATCAGACGGGCGTGGACCTCAACGAGGCCATAACCGAGAATTTTCGTAAAAAAACAGCAAGAGACGATAATCGACACAAAAAAAATCCCAAACTGCGGAGGAAATAAGCGCATTTGTCCTACATTCGCGCCCAGAAAAGGCAACTAAGGAATCATCATGTGGACAAAGATAGCAGGAATACTTCTCCGGAATCGCGTGGGATTTATCGCGGGCGTTATTGCCGTCACGCTATTTTTCGGCACACAGATTCCGCGGGTGGAGATGTCGTATGAATATTCGAACCTGCTTCCCAGCACGGACAGCGCCTTTCTCGACTACGAGGAATTTCACCGGAAATTCGGACAGGAAGGCAACGTGATGGTTTTCGCCATTCAGGACGACAACTTTTACGAGCTTGGCAAGTTGAACGACTGGATAGCCATGTGCGACAGCCTGAAAGCCATAAAGGGCGTCACGGCATTGGTGGACATCACACATTCCTACAACTTGACGAAAGACACCGCCGCCAAGAAATTCGACGTCCGCCCAATCTTCCCGCCCCGCGTCGCAAGCCAGCAGGAAGCGGACAGCCTCGTGCGCGTGGTGGAGAGTCTGCCATTTTACGACGGCACCCTGTTCAACAAAGAGAAAAAAATTTACGGGATGATGGTGTCCGTGGCGGCCGAGGTGATGAATTCCCCCAAGCGAGTGGAGGTGGTGAACCAAGTGGTGAACACCACTCAGGCGTTCAACGAAAAATATCACCTGACGATGCACTACTCGGGCCTGCCCTATATCCGCGTGGTGAACGCAGAGAACATCAAAGGGGAGATGTACATGTTTATCGTGTTGTCGTTGCTTATCACGACATTCATCCTCTATTTGTTTTTCCGGTCATTCCGGATTATCAGTTTTTGCCTTCTTATCGTGCTCATCTGCGTATGCTGGACGGTGGGGACAATGGCCTTGCTCGGCACAAAAATCACCCTTCTGACAGCCATGCTGCCCCCGTTGCTGGTGGTGATATGCGTGCCCAACATGGTGTTCATGATCAACAAATACCACACCGAATACGACCGCCACGGCAACAAAATCAAAGCCTTGCAGCGGCTCATTCAAAAAATAGGCAACGCCTCGTTCCTCAGCAACTTGACGACGGCGGCAGGATTCGGCACGTTTATCATCACGTCGAGCCAGATATTGGTGGAGTTCGGCATCATCGCCTCCATCGGGATTCTGTACGTGTACGTGGTTTGTCTAATCATGATTCCCTGCGTGTTCAGTTTTCTTCCTCCCCCCGACCTGAAACAAATGAAGCATCTGCGCAACAAGGCCGTCAACCGCAGCCTGGACAAGGTCGTACGCATCATCGTGGGGCATCGGACCGCCGTCTACGTGACGAGCGGAATCGCCGTGGCGCTTGGCATTGTGGGCATCTCGCTGATAAAAACCACAGGCTACATGGTGGACGACTTGAAAGAAAGCGACCCCATACGGCAAGACCTGGCCTTTTTCGAGGAAAATTTCGACGGCCTAATGCCTTTGGAGGTAACGGTGGACTTCAAGAAGCCCAAAGCGTTGCAAAATCTCAGCAATCTGCGGAAACTTGACCAGTTCTCAGAAGAAATTTCCAAGGACCCGGACATCTCCCGCCCTATTTCTCTGATCGAGGCCATCAAGTTCGCCAACCAGGCTTTCTACAACGGCAAACCGGCTTATTACAAACTGCCGACAAACATGACAAAGAATTTCATTCTGAAATACGCCGCAGGCTCAACGGGGGAGCTCGGAGGCCAAACCAACGCGTTCGTGGACTCCACCCTGCAAAACGCCCGGCTGAGTTTCCGGGTGAAAGACATCGGCACGAACTTAATGCAAGAGAAAGAGAACAAAGTGTACGAAACCGCGGAGAAGTATTTCCCGAGCGAAAAATGCACGGTGAAAGTCACGGGGTCGAGTGTCATTTTCTTTAAAGGCACCCAATATCTGGTGCAAAACCTGTTTTCCTCATTAGCCCTGGCAATCGTACTAATCGCCATTTTCATGGCATGGATGTTCAAGAGCAAACGGATGGTGCTGGTGGCTCTGGTGCCGAACATCATTCCCCAAATCATCACGGCGGCCATCATGGGGTATTGCGGAATACCAATCAAAGCGTCGACCATCTTGGTATTCAGCATCGCTTTCGGAATATCCGTGGACGGGACCATTCACTACCTTGCCAAATACCGCCAAGAGTTGCAGGGCACCAACTGGAGCATTCGCTCGTCGGCCGTGCTGGCATTGAAAGAGACGGGACAAAGCTTGATTTACAACGCCATCATCCTTTTCTTCGGCTTCGGCATTTTTGCCTTGTCTGATTTCGGTGGGACTGTGGCGTTAGGAGTGCTGGTGTCCATCACACTGCTGGCCGCCATGTTCTCGAACATTTTCATCCTTCCCTCGCTCCTGTTGACGCTGGACAAACACACCACCAACAAACAGTTCAAGAAGCCTCCCATCAAGTACATGGAGGATGAGGCGTAAAATGATTCGGAGAGAGAATATGCTATTTTCCTCTGTTAAAAACCAACGGGAATGTTGATTTTGTTCACAAAATTTCCCACATTTGTGGTTATAACTAACGTTTAATTCTAAAAACTCAGTATCATGAAGAGGTATTTAGCAGAAATGGTCGGAACAATGACACTCGTGCTGATAGGGTGCGGAAGTGCCATTTTCAACGGAGGGTGCGGGACACCGGCCCAAGTATTAATGGTGGCCACGGCATTCGGATTGTCGGTGGTAGCCATGGCTTACACAATCGGAGGCATTTCCGGCTGTCACATCAACCCAGCCATCACCCTCGGCTGCATGCTTTCCGGGCGGATGGGCACCAAGGACGGACTGATGTACATGTTGTTCCAAGTGATTGGGGCGCTTATCGGCTCGACAATCCTTTACCTTCTCACCTCCAACATCGAATTCGCTTATGTCACCAAAACGGGGGCAAACGCCTGCTCATCGGGCGTAAGCCTTGCGGGCGGATTCATCGCTGAATTGGTATTCACTTTCATTTTCGTGCTGGTTGTTCTCGGCACCACGGACAGCAAAAAGGGCGCGGGGAATTTCGCCGGTCTGGCCATCGGCTTGTCGCTGGTCATCATCCATATCGTTTGTATCCCCATCACGGGAACATCCGTGAATCCGGCCCGGAGCATCGCCCCCGCCTTGTTTGAAGGTGGAGCCGCCTTGTCGCAACTGTGGCTGTTCATCGTGGCCCCGTTATTAGGAGCCGCCTTGAGCGCGACGGTATGGAGAGGCATCAGCCACGCCAAAGAATAAAAGCGAAGGGATTGTGTCAAAACAGCATGCCGCATTTTGACCCAATCCCTTTCCCTATTCGATTACCGGCATTCTCTTTTCTTGACGCAACTTCTCACGCCCGCCAAACTTTCCCCGAAGGGAATCCGCACGGCACAGGCGTTCACGCAGACACGTGACAGGCATGAAACAAATACTCAGAGCATTATACATCAGCATAATCGGGAATGGCATTCTCGCCGCGGCAAAACTTCTTGTCGGTTTCGTCAGCGGCAGTTTCGCCGTGGTAAGCGACGGCATCGACTCCGCATCCGACGTGGCAGTCTCCGTCGTCATGATCGTGACAGCCCGAATCATGGAGCGGAAACCGAACAAGAAGTACGTTTACGGCTACGCCAAAGCGGAATCCATCGCCACTAAAATTCTCTCCATGCTTATTTTCTTTGCCGGAGCCGAAATGTTCATTTCCGCCTTGGAGCATCTTTTCTCCGATACCCCAAGCGTCATGCCCGAACCCATCGCCATTTATGTGACCTTGTTTTCCATCATCGGCAAGCTCCTGCTCTCCATCTATCAAACCGCCGCAGGCAAGAAACTCGGCTCGTCCATGCTCGTCGCAAACGGGGTCAACATGAGAACCGACATGATAACTTCGTTGAGCGTCCTTGTAGGCCTGTTTTTTTCTTTCGTCTTAAACATTCCCGTGCTCGACTCCGTGACGGCAATCCTCGTGAGTTGTTTCATCGTAAGATCGTCCATCAAGATTTTCATGGATTCCAATATCGAATTGATGGACGGGGTGAAAGACGTGTCCGTTTACCAAAAAATATTCGACGCGCTTCACAAGGTTCAAGGAGTCGGCAACCCTCACCGCGTCCGTTCAAGGAGCATCGGCGGAAAATACATGATAACTTTGGACGTGGAAGCGGACGGAAACATGACCCTCTGGCAAGCCCACACCTTGGCCAACCAAGTGGAACAAAGCATTCGGGACAGTATCCCGGAAGTGTATGACATCGTGGTACACATTGAGCCGTTCGGCACCCACCCGGAAGAAGTGTTCGGAATAAAAGGACAACATCAAGACACAGACAAGTCTTAACAACAAACAACCGGAACCGCCATTTCCCGCTTCCACGCATTCATCCGCCCCAAACGGCACGCCCATTTAAAGACGGCATCATGCCTCAGAAGACTCTTCGCTTCGCCCATAAAACGAAAGCAACTCCTTTTCGCCCTTCAAGTCACGCAAATCCAATTTGGGTGATGGGAGCGTACACATCTTTATCAAGTCTCCATCCTCGCAAGTATAGTCGTACAACAATTTCTCCGTCTCGGTGAATTCTTCCCTCGGAATAAGGCGCGCCGCAATCTCCCTGAATCTCTCCGGCGTATACCGCTCGTCCATTTTCACCAACACGATACGGCGGGCTATGGGATTCTTATTATAATCCGGCACAAGATACAACCCTCTTAAGTAATGAATCCGCTCCAGAAACGGCAGTTGCAAATAGACACTGACAAGAGAGAAATCCGGTTCTTGAAAAGCGTTCAGCAACAAATACAGAATCTGCCGCTCTTGAATGATGCCTATTCCCTCCCGGACAACCCCGTGCACGCTTTTGCGCCCGACGACCAACCCTCGTCCCTCCCCCGCAGAGGTGAAATAGAAAGGCTCAGCCTTCAATGTCCTCAAAGAGGAGGAGCAACTGTACGACATATACATTCCTTCCAACGCGCCAATCTTCGACTCCGAAGCCACAGACAATTTTTCCAAAGACTTCAAAAACGCTGAAGGCTGCCCCGCAAGGGAATCGTTCCCGGGGCGGAAAGCCATCAAATGTCCGTACAACCCCTCTAACGAGTCCATCAAACGCTTCCGAGAAAGATTGTTCACATTGGCAAGAGCCTCCGTCAACGCCCCGTCAAAACCCAATTGCCCCACCGAGGAAACAAAAGCAGGCAAGACCGTGGCATACAAAGCGGACAAAACATTGGGAGGCATATCCACTTCCGACGCGATATCCTTCATTTTAACGCCACTGCGACGCAACTCCCCTAGCCGCTTATACACCGCCATTAATTGTTCCTGCTCTTTCATTTCCTCCATTTTCTCTTTTTAAATCCCTTTGTCACAAATGTTTTCAATCCTTATTCACAACACATGCGCCAAAACCGTCAATCGCACATGCTATTATCTCTTATGATTCATCAATAATCATTTTTTCCACCACACGAAATTAAGAATTTTGTCATAAAGAAAAAAACAAAACCATGAAAAGCAAGATTGTCATTTTCCACAAAGCGGGAGAACCTCTCCAAATCACAGAATGCGCCATCCCGTCCCTCCAACCGGGGGAAATCTTGATAAAGAATGAATACGCCACCCTGTGCCGCAGCGACATCAGCACATACACGGGCAAGCGAATTGAAAAAACGCCCACCATTCTCGGACACGAGATATCGGGAAGAGTCGCCGCCCTCGGGCCGGGCGCCCCCGCCTCGGATCTCAACGGGAATCCTCTACGCATAGGGGAACGGGTCACGTGGGCCATTTACGCCGCTTCCCCGGACAGCGAGATGGCACGCAAGGGCATCCCCCAAAAATCCCCCGACCTGTTCAAATACGGCCACGAGCAAGTGACAGCGGAGAGCACATTGCACGGCGGACTTGCCGAATACATCATTCTGCGCCGCCACACGCCCGTTCTTCCCCTGCCGGCAGACATTCCCTTGCCTGTGGGAAGCATCATCAATTGCGCCGTGGCCACAGTGGCGGGGTCTTTGCGCCTGGCCGGAGAAGTGAAGGGACGCAATGTCATTGTCCGGGGAGCGGGAATGCTCGGACTCATCGCCTGCGCCATGTGTAAAGAAAAGGGAGCGGCCAAAATCACAGCCGTGGACATCGATAACCAACGGTTGGCGACCGCCCTCCAATTCGGAGCCTCCGCGACATACAGCACCGACGACACGGTCGCCCTGCCATCATCCGCAGACGTGTCAATAGATTACAGCGGCGTGCCTTCCGCCATGGAAGCCACGGTGGCAGACCTCGTCGTCGGCGGCACCGCCGTATGGGTGGGAGGAGTCGCCCCCAAAGGCAATGTCAGCCTGAATCCGGAGACCGTCGTGCGGAGACTGCTTTCCATCAAAGGCTTGCACAACTACAACGCCGCGGATTTCCGAGAAGCCGTCGAATTCATATCCGCCCACCACGCCCACTATCCTTTTTCCGATTTAGTGCACGACGGTTTTTCTCTCGAACAGGCCGAAGACGCGTTTCATTACGCCATCGCCCACAACCCCTATCGGGTCGGTATCCATTTCGCCCGAACCGATGACAAGGCGACAATTTAAAACGGAAACAAGAATGGCAACACAAACACCATCACAATTCCCATGATAATCTGCAAAGGCAACCCCACTTTGACATAATCCATGAAAGTGTATTGCCCGGCAGGCATCACAAGAGCGTTAGGCGGAGTGGAAAACGGAGAGGCGAAGCACATGCTGGCTCCTACCGTGACCGCAAAAAGAAGCGGGACAGGGCTTATTCCCATCTGCGCGGCGCTCTGCAAGGCTATCGGGGCAAGCAATACCGCCGTGGCCGTATTGCTGATAAACATGGTCATCAGAGAGGTCGTGAAATATATGCCGGCCATCAAGGCAAAAGGCCCGTAGGTCCCCAAGCCCTCCACCAGCGTGTTGGAAATAAGGGTGGACGCCCCTGTTTTCTCCAAAGCCTGAGACATAGGCAACATCGCTGCGATAAGCACCACGCTTTCCCAGTTGATGGTCTTATAGGCGGCCTCCACATTCCGGAAGCATCCGGTAAGCACCATCAGGATTCCGGCTATCATCACGGCCGTCACGGGCGCGACAGGTATAAAATCAAACACCATCATAACAATCATGAGCAGCATGATAGCGGCGGCCACAGGAGCTTTATAATCAAGGGTGACTTTTGCCGCTTCCGCCAAAGGCTGCCCAAGAACCACCCAGTCCGTATCTTCCCGGCTTAATCGGGCTATATTTTCCCATGCGCCTTGCACCAGCAACACGTCGCCCCCATGCACCTGCTCATTCCCCAAATCTTGTAACAAGTACTCTTTCTTACGACGGATTCCCAACACATTGACATTGAACTTGTCTCGGAATCCTATTTCCTTCACCGTGCGATTTATCAAGGTTGACGCAGGCATAAACACAATCTCCGCTATCCCGATATCATAAAAAGCCAAAGACTTGTCCGCATCTTTCGTTTCTTCCGTCGTGTGGCCGTCCAACAATTCCAAGGCGTAATCCAAAGAGAACTGTTTCGCTTTCTGGAAATCACCGGAAACATACAATATGTCCCCTCCCTGCATCGTCGTGTCCGGATCCGCCAATTTCTGCGTGATGGTCTTCAAAAAACGGTGCTTGGACAAATCTCCCCGACGAACCTCCAAGATATTCAAGCCGTATTTGCGCCGGATGTCCAGTTCCACTATCGTCTTCCCAAGCAAAGAAGAATGCTCAACTACTCGCAATCGGAACAGATTATGAGAAAGCCCGTACTCGTTCACCAATTGCTGCAACGTCTTTCCGGAACGCTTGTCGCTTTTTTTCTCCCGCTTGGAAAGGAAAAGCTTGCTCAACGGCAAAAGCACCAATATGCCCACCGCCACACAAACCAATCCCACCGGCAAAAAGGAAAAGAAGGAGAGGGAATCGTATCCTGCAGAAACCAACGTGTCTTGAATCACCAAGTTGGGCGGCGTGCCTATCAATGTCATCATCCCTCCCATGCTGCTGGCAAAAGCCAACGGCATTAGCAATCTGCTGGGGGAAATCTCCGCGCTCACCGCCAAACTAACCACTATCGGAAGCATCAATGCGACTGTTCCGGTATTGCTGACAAAAGCCCCAATTGCCGATGTGACCAAAATAACCAATATGAATAACCTCATCTCACTCTTTCCCGCGAACTTCAGGATACGGGAACTAATCATCTTGGCCAGGCCTGTCTGAAAAATCGCCCCGCCCACCACAAACAGCCCGATCATCATAATAACCACCGAATTGGAGAATCCCGCCAACGCTTCGTCCGGTGTCAATATCTGAAATACCAGCAAAGCCACCAACGCGCATAAAGCCACAATATCCGAACGGATTTTTCCACTCACAAAAAATATCGCCGAAAGCACTAGAATAACAATTGTCGTCCACATGATACGCTTTTCTATTTTTAATTGTTCCGTCATCGTTTGTTTTTCAAACAAACTTATTCATGTCACCACAAATGTAAGAAAATTTGCTTGCATCTGAAAAGAATCACCGCAAATCACACAAAAAGGGGGAAAAACACCCCCTTTCCTCCGAATTCATATCCCTCAACATCAAACCGTCTCCGCCATAAAATAAAAGGGACACACCCCTTCTTTTACCGTCGTTTAATCAAACAAATCTCGTTTCTATCCAGCTGCCCGCAAGCATCCGACTTCGGCACCACCGAACCGTCCGGGGACGTAGGAGAGTTCACACCAAAATCATCGTCATTCACCACGCCCACTATCGAATCGTTCAACAGGCATATCCCTTCCGCCTTGTCGTGCGGATAATCCGGAATCGCCTGCAAAATATCAATTTCCAATGTCTTTTTCAGTATCGGCCATGCGTCCTCCGGGGCTTTGGGAAGCGTCACCCGGTAAATCAATTTTGCGGCCTTCACACCCTTGCCCGGAAAACGGCCGTCCCGCTCCAACACCAACAATGTCGTGTCGTTCAGGCAACAAAGCTCGCTCACCCCGTTTTCCTCGTTGTCCAACGGATAAGCATATTCCCGGGTCACACTGTCCGCCAAAGAATACTCCCACAGCGGCAAATAAAGCCCCCGTCCACCGTCGGACTCGCCCATCAAGGGAGCTTGCATGATGCCGAACAACTTGCCTCCTTCCTTGGTCGCCGCCAATCCTTCCATGCCCCTGTTCGGTCGGCGGTTGGCATATCTCGTCGGCAATCCGCCGTTGAAAGGGGACAATTCCTCCAACCAATTTCCTTCCGCGTCAAAATGAATGACAAATGGACCGTACTCGTCCGACACCCAGAACGTGCCGTCCAGCATCAACGCCAATCCTTCCGGATCAAGCCCTCGCCTCCCGCTGCCAATTTCTTCGCCTTTCAAATTGTATGCGATTTCTCCCGTCACGCCGTCACCTTTCACATTGGGCAATCCACAAAAGTCATTCCCCATCTCGTCTTTCAAGGTAATTTGTCTTATCTTCTCCAACGTGTCGCCTTTCCACTTGAAGACCCCCACACACGGCGCATAATCCGGCAGGACAAACACCTTGCTCACGGCGTCTTTTCCGTCCACGTTGGGCCCCCGGTCCGTCAGCAGCCAAAAAGTGGAATCACTCGCCCGGTAAGCCATCGACGAGCCGAACCCTCCCAGACTCACCGTAATTCCGTCGGACACCGCCACTTTTTCCTCTGGCACCGCCAACCGTTTCGGCCATCGTTCCGCCTCCTGTTTGTCAGAATGACGGCAACCACTCCCCACAACCGAGAGTGCCGCCGTCATGAATATAATAAGACTATTACGCATGCTATTCCTATTTCGTCGCCTTTCCATTGTTGCTCGCATTCTTGGACACTTCCGTAAACACCACGATTTCCTCCCCGCCGTCCGTCAAACGACCTGTCGAATAAATCTCATTATCCTCAAAGTCTCCGGTTTCCAGTCTGTCCACAAGCGTGCCGTTTTTATCGTAAAAATAGATTGCGTCGCCACCTTTTCCCAAACCGAAAGCCGGACCGTTCGTGTTATTCTTGGTCACATCCAAAGTCAGAAAACCACCCGCTTCAATTATCGTCCCGGCAGGAATCGTGTAGCTGTCCTCCTCTTCCCGCTTGTCGTCATACAACTTACATCCTCCCAAATCAACCGCTTCGTCCGTGGCGTTATACAATTCGATGAAGTCCTTCGTGTCGTCCCAACCGGTCGCCGTCTGCGTGTCTTGATCGTTAGTAAACACCTCGTTTACATAAACGCCCAACGTGTTTTCCACCTCTTGTCGCTCTTGTGCGCCGTTATTGCTCTCCCCCTCTGTCAACTCTGCAAAAATAACCCATTCTTCTGCCCCATCCGTTTTCCGACCGTAAGCTTCATTCTCTGACAGATTCGGACAATTCACACTATCCAACACACTAAATCCAGCGTCTGCGAACACGACCACCTCGTCATTTTTACTCAACCCCCATGCAGGATATTGGGCCGCATCGTCCAAAAGTCCTTCCTTATCGCATCTCACTACCAAAAAACCATTGGCAGGAATCGTGCTTCCAGCCGGGAAAGTCCAAGCCTCCTCCCGGCCACCGCCTTCCCACAACTTAAAGCCCATCAGGTCCACCTCTTGCGAGGAAGTGTTATACAATTCAATATAATCCAAATCATTCACATCGCTTTGGTCGCTAAATGTGTACACCTCGTTCACTACCACCACACCTTTCAATGAGGGTGCGACCCCATTGGACAATCCTCCCGTCGGGGTTGTCGCGATTTCCCAAGTGGCTCCGCCATCCCCCACTCTTGTGTACGAAGTGCCATCTTCCATCGCCGGAATTTCCACTTCGTCTATGACTTTCCGCTCGCTGTCCAAAAAAGTCACCTTATCCCCTTTGGAACTCAATCCAAAACCAAACGAGCCGTTTGCGTTGCCTTCTTGGACCTGAGTGAACAATATCACGGATTTTGCGCCCACTTTCGTTCCGCCGGGAATAATATATTCCTCATTCGTGCCTTTATCGTCCTGCAAAATGCAACCGCCCAAATCCACTTCAGCCTCCCCGGCATTGTAAATCTCGATAAAATCATACTCTCCCTCAAATGGCGCGCTCATCACCTCGTTGATATACAGATTCAAATCACTTTCTTCCGGAACCATCGGGTCTGCGCTGTTGCTGACTCCCTTTGTGCCGTTCTCTTTCACTTCCCATGTCTCGCCGCCATCCGTGTTCCGTGCGTAAGTCTGCCCGTCCTCCAATGTCGGCACGCTCACTCTGTCCACCTCCGCGCCGCTTGCGTCAAGCAACACAATCACATCCCCGTCTCCGGAAATTCCAAACAAAAAGTCGGCGTCTTTTTCCAAGGCCAAAAAGCCTCCGGCGGCTATTGTTGTTCCTTCCGGGAAAATATATTCTTCTTCCGAACCTTTGCTGTCCTGCAGGAAGAAACCGCTCAAATCTATCGCCTCCTCCGAAGCGTTATACAATTCCACCCAGTCCGTCCCGCTAGAGCAAATTTCATTGATATACAATCCGTCAACCGTGGAGGCAGGCGGAATGATATCGTCCTCATCGTCGTCTTTACATCCAGCGAACAACACGACTGCCGCCATAAACAATAATTTCCCAAATACTCTCTTTTCCATAGCTACTTATTTTTTATACATTAAAACGAAATCATCATGCGCAACTGACAAATGTGGAAATCCAACCCGTCCGGCAACGCCTCGCTCAACGGAAGCCCGCCTTTCAGAATGTTCCCCTTGTCGTCCGCATACTTGTCATTGTCCATAAATGTGTAATTCAGCCCGAACAAAATATTACGCACGGGATACCAATTCAAATTGAGACTGTAAGCGTATGCCGATCCGCCCGTGATGACGGACGAAGCCTCGTGGAAATCGTTCAGGTTCACATGGCTCACCCGTCCCACGACCTCCAAGTTCCCGCCTTTGGCCACCCGCTCCATCGGCCCGAACTCCGCATCCTCCGGCGAGTAAAGGCGTTGCCCGCCCCGAAGCATATAGGAGACACTCGCGTACCATCCGACAAATTCGGCGTTTTTCAAATCCATCTTCACGTCCCCGTTCCGCCGGTAGCGGGAAAGGCTCGTGAAAATATACTCCCCGTGAACCAACAAGTCGCGCCACTTTCCTCCCGCCTCCACGCCATACGTGGCGTAGTGGTTCACGTTGGGAATCTCCGCCCTCACGAAGCGACGACGGTCCGTCCGGCTCTCCGGAAACGAGCGGAACTCCACCAGCCGGTCTTCCTCTCCGGCGGCGTCCGGCTTGCGCCACGTGGCGTAACCGCCCACGTGTATCGTGCTCTCCCCCGTGTTAATCGGCGAGAAGGCCACCCGTCCCGTGAATCCGAATCCGTCGCTTCCCCGGTTTCTCTCCTTCTGGATAATGTCTATCTGCTGACCGAACACGCCGCCCGAGGCCCACCAATGCTCGCCCCAAGCCGTCACCGCCAAGCCCAAACGCCGGCCTCCGGCGAACATTTCCACCGGCATCGGCCGCTCGTTCGACGACAGGTAACGGGAGCTCGTCAACCGCTCCATGCTCATCGGCTCCTTGAAATGCCCCGCCTGCACGCTCACGTGCTCGCTGAACTTGTAGCCCAAATACATGTCCTTTATCTCCACCTCGTTGTAAGCGAAGTCAATGTCGAACTCCGCAAACCACCGCTTCCACAACTCCGCCTTCACCGCAAACCTCGCCCTGCGCACGCTCACCCCGTTGCTGAAACGGAACACCCCGTCGTCCTCCTCCAAATCCTTATTCGGGTCGGAAGTCAGGTCGTCCGTCGATGTCGTGGGGAAATAATACGAATAATCAATGTTGATGCGGTTGTCCAACCACAGATGGAACCGCTCGTCCTGCGACTGGAAATGCAATTTCCCGTCCTTGAAGTACAACTCGGCAGGCACCCTCGCCGTGTCCTGCTCCACGCTCGCCTGCGCCTTCAGAAAACAAGGCGCACTTACGATTAAAATCAATAACAATAAACCTTTCTTCATTTTATACCCTTTTTTACGGCCACAAAAGAAGCGGTTACTTGTTACACCCTTGTGACGCTTTTGTTGCGTTTCTGTTACAATCTGCGCCAACGATACCGCACCGCCCCTCACAAAAAAAGCATGTCCCACTCATCCATCTTTCGTCCGCTTCCCCGCACAGCCGCATAGGGATTCCGTCATCTCCCGAGGAAGGGCGTCAGAAATTACCAGCCGTAACGCTTATAAAAGACCGTATGTTCCGTTTTGAGAATCAATACACCTTTTTAGCTCCCGTAAAATCAAACACCACTATTGGCGAATCCATCACTTCTCGTTTGAAGCGTTCTAACTTTTCTTCATCAGGCTCTCCGTCAAAACATACTTCCACGTCATTCTCCCTCTCTCGAATCAATACGTGTTGAATTTTCCACTTTTTCATGAATTCAGTACTAATGGTCAGTTGCCTCATCACATCCAACAACTCATTCCGAGAGTTCTCACACGTTTCAAAAACATACTTTTCTTCCGTGAGCGCATACCGCTCAACAATAGCTTTTTGATTCTCCTCCGTGTTCTCTGTCAATAAAATGACAATTTTTCTGTCTTCCCCATCAGAGCGATAACACCCGCCATAATAATCTGGAAATACGGATTTCTCAAAAGTCTCCTTTAATTTGACCTCACCTTCTGTGCGAGAATCTTCCACAATATCCCCGAAGAAAAGCCGTTCGCCTTCATCCATGACAGAAGAAACTTTCTTATACGTGAGTTCGGTATAAGAAATTCTTGGAAAAAGTTGTGGGAATGGAATATTTTCAGTATTTTTATGACTGACAACTAACAAATTACATAAAAACATCCATTCC
>CALUHX010000086.1 GCA_944320555.1 uncultured Butyricimonas sp.
ATGGTTATGGAACGCCACAAGCGCATTGCCCCTTTATTTGAGGACGATTTTTGGGTGACGCATTGACGAAGTCAGGAAACATTCAAAAACGCCACGCGACGAGATTCATTCCATTTTGCCAAATCGCAAGGGAAGGCTTATCCTTCTCCCAAAGAACTTTTCCGCCAAGTGTCGTTAACCACAACAGTCCCGGCCAAAACGGAAAGCAGGGAGACGAAACAGCAAGCGAACCAGCGAATGCCGGGCACCATCATCACCAACATAAAAACGACACCGACACCGACAGCCACTCCGGCGTGCCGCCATACGAAACGTTCCGTGTCCCTCGCCCGCAAGCGCTTACGCTCGATGGCATAATCCATAAAGGTGAAACCATAAAAATAAGCTCCCGCAAGAAACATCAACAACGGGCCAAGCAATCCCACCACAGGGATGAGCGAGAAGAGCATAAGGACAAGGGTTGTCAGAAGTTGCAACACCATACCCCGCAGCGACACGACAATTCCCCGCCAAATTTCCCAAAACAACTGCCGCCAGGCAAAAGGGTATTCCGCCCCCGTCAATTTATTCTCTCCTTTCTCGGAAAGCCAGGAGTATACGGGCGAAAGCAGTATCATGACGACATAACCGCCAAAAACCGCAAAACAAAGGTAATAGACCACGCCGGACACAATCCACATCGCCACACCCAACGCCCCTCCCCAACGGTCGAGCCATGCCGCATCTCCCACCCATTCCTCCAACGCTCCCGACAGCCACCCGATTCCCCACTCAGTCAACCACCCCACTGCCATGCCCCCGACCCAAAACAGAAAGACCGCCACCACGAGCGGCCACAACATAAAATGCCACATTCCCCGACTGAACAACAATCCCGACGCCGGCCCATAAGCCCGTATCCCTCTAAAAACATCCTTGACAAACTCCATAATCATTTATTATTTACACATTTTCATTATTTACGAACATCCCCTCTAAGCGTGAGGGTGACAACACCGGCCTTCGGGTCGTTTGTGTAAAGCACAATCCTCTTACGCTGAAAGCCAAGCAAATTTTGAGTGTCGAACTTTATCCGCACCCTCCTTTCCTGCCCCGGCAACACAAGGCGGTCGTCCATCTCCACCACCGTGCACCCACAACTCGTCTCTATTTTCCGAATCAACAAACCATTGCTCCCCGCATTTTTCAAAAGGAAGTCGACCGTCACCGTATCTCCCGCACTCACCCAACCAAAATCAAAATCCCTCTTCTCCATCCGCAACACAGGAGAAGCATTCCCGACTTTCCCCTCAAACCCGTCACGCACGTAAGCCTTCACGTAAACGCCCTCGCCAAAACCACCCTGCCCGTCCACAAAAAAACGCAGACGGTCGAAATAATTTCCTAACAACGTATCCAAATCCGGATGAAAGACGACACGCAACACTCCACATTCCTTTGCCGGAATCTCCACCCCGCCAAAAGCCATCTTTTCCCCGTTATAATACAATCGGAAACCCGCTAATCGTCCGGACTGCTCCAGCAACACCGGTGAATCCGTAGGATTATACACCCGAACGCTCCGCTCAGCGTCTTCTCCCAAAACCACCGTGTCGAACACCAATTGATCGGCGGCAAAACGCAACTCGCCCACGGGATAGACACACTCCTCCCCTTCCCGGCCTCCTCCGCAAGCCAGCATGAGCGCAATGACCGCCACACACAGTCCCCTATGTACCAAACGCAATTTCATGTCTCAAAGTTAACAGGATTTTCTTTTTTCCAAACACTTCCATCAAAATAATTCATCATCCGCCTTTCTCTCCCCCGATAATACTTTTTTTATTTGCGAGATACAAATAAACTCACTACTTTCGCACTAATTTACATAACAATGAAATGACACGTACTTACGACCACATCATCGTGGGAAGCGGATTGGCCGGTCTATACACTGCTTATCAGGCTTCTAAACACGGAAAAGTTGCGTTGCTCACGAAATCGGACATCCGCGAGAGCAACTCGTATTTCGCTCAAGGAGGAATTGCCGCCGTAACCGGGGAAGACGACGCGCCTCGTTTCCATTTCCAAGACACAATCACGGCAGGACGCGGACTGTGCGACTATCCGGCTGTAAACGTACTCGTGAACGAAGGCCCCGCCCGTATTCAAGAAATCATCGACGAAGGCATGCACTTCGACACGGAAAACGGCACGTTGGCCTTGGGGCTGGAAGGCGGACACCACCAAAAACGCATCCTCCACGCCGGGGGAGACGCCACCGGACGTATGATAACCAATTTTCTGATAGACAAAGTAGAGCATTGTCCATCCATCGAAATTTTCGACAACCACACTGCCGTCGAATTACTCACGGACGAGCAAGGGTGTTATGGCGTACGCATATGGAATTTTAACGAGAACCGGGAAGAAATCTATACAGGACACAACGTGTTCCTCACGGCGGGAGGCACCTCCGCCATCTACAAACGGACCACCAACCCCCACACCACCATCGGCGATGGATTGGCATTGGCGCACTCCGCAGGCTGTGAAATCGAAGACATGGAATTCATCCAATTCCATCCGACCGCCATCTATAGCCCCACGGGCGAGGCGTTCCTTGTGAGCGAGGCGGTCCGCGGGGAAGGCGCCCATTTGTTGTCGCAAACCGGGGAACGTTTCATGCTCGGGAAACACGAGTTGGCGGAACTGGCCCCGCGGGATGTCGTGGCGCAATGCATATTCCGGCAAATGCAAGAACACAACGAGAATTTCGTATACCTTTCTTTGAAACACCTCGACCCGGAAATGATTAAACGGCGGTTCCCGAACATCTTTGAAAAATGCAAAGAATTGGGCATCGACATGACAGACAAGATTCCCGTGGCACCAGCAGCGCACTACACTGTCGGCGGCGTGAAAACGGACCTCGTGGGACGGACTAACATCGCCCACCTCTACGTGTGCGGGGAATTGGCCTCGTCAGGCATAATGGGAGCCAACCGACTGGCATCCAACTCGCTCATCGAATGCCTGGTATTCGGCAAAAGAGCTGTCGACGACTCTTTGCGGAACCAACGAACGACTCCCGCGCCCATCACCACCACTCGCTTCTCGCTTGACAACAAAAATAAAGAAAGTTATTTGCGTCTGAAAAACGAAATCGCAGACTTGATGACCCGTCATGCGGGTATTATCCGTTCCGACACGGGCCTCCGAACCGGACTGAACCGGCTGGAACAACTGGAGAAGGAATGCGCCTCCGAGCCAAACGAATACTACGCCCAGTCAAGCCGTAACCTACTCACCGTGGCCGGCCTGATTATCCGCTCCGCCTTGTTCCGCAAAGAAAGCCGGGGAGGACATTTCAGGGAAGACTACCCGCACACGGACGATGCGTTCCTCTGCCACATCATCCAGCAGCAAGGAAAAGGAATTCGTACCCTTCCCGTCATCACAGACACTGAAAGCATATAATCATTTAAAAACACGATATTTTATGAACTACGACTCTCTCATCGACAGATTGATTGACTTAGCCATAGAGGAAGACATCGCCACGGGCGACATTTCCACCGATGCCATCATTCCTGAACACGCCAATGCCATTGCCGAAATGACGGCGAAAGCCGACGGTGTGATTTCCGGACTGGAAATCATCCGCCGTGTCTACGAACGATTCGACGACCGCCTCGGATGGGAGCCACTCGTCGCCGACGGCGACGCCGTCCGCAAAGGCGACATCATCCTCCGTGTCCATGCGAACTACCGGGCCCTACTGCTCGCCGAACGCCTATCGTTGAATATTCTCCAACGCATGTCGGGCATCGCCACCGCCACTGCCGCTTTTGTCAAAGAACTGGAAGGCACCCGCACGCGCCTGCTCGACACGCGGAAAACGGCTCCGGGATTAAGAGTACTGGACAAAATGGCCGTGCGCCACGGCGGGGGCATGAACCACAGAATGGGACTCTACGACATGGTCATGCTGAAAGACAACCATATCAAAATCGCCGGAGGCATTCCCAACGCCATGAAAGCCGTGCGGGTCAATCTCCCCGTCAGCGTGAAAGTGGAAGTGGAGACGACGAACCTCGATGAGGTGCGCCAGGCCATCGAATGCGGGGCGGACATCATCATGTTCGACAACATGAGCAACGAGATGATGGCCGAGGCCGTGCGTCTCGTGGCCGGACAGGCGAAAACAGAGGCCTCCGGCAACATGAGCATCGAACGCCTGAAAAGCGTGGCCGCCACAGGCGTGGACTACATTAGCGTCGGCGCGCTCACACACTCGGTCAAGGCCATGGACATCAGCATGAACATCCTCAGCAAACGAACAAACGCCAAGAACTGAAAACGAAACTATGAACTTATCGGAAATTATCGACAAAATAAAAGAGTTAAAGGCGGAAAAAAACGCCGTGATACTTGCGCATTACTACACCCGCCCCGAAGTGCAGGACGTGGCCGACTATCTGGGCGACTCTCTCGGGCTTGCCCGACAAGCGGAAAAAACCAACGCTGACATCATCGTATTCTGCGGAGTCCACTTCATGGCCGAGACTGCGTCCATCATCTCGCCCGACAAGAAAGTGCTCTCGCCGGTGCTCCGCGCCGGTTGCTCGCTGGCCGATAGCGTCACGGGCGACGACCTGCGGCGATGGAAAGAACGTAACCCCGACGGACTCATTGTCAGCTATGTGAACACCTCTGCCGAAGTCAAAGCATGGTCAGACTACTGCTGCACTTCCTCCAACGCACTGAAAGTGGTACGGAGTTTGCCCAATGACCGCCAGATTCTTTTCGTCCCTGACAAACACCTCGGGGCCTACATTCAGGAAGTCACGGGACGCGACATGGAACTTTGGAACGGGGCCTGCGTCGTCCACGCCCCCATCACGGCGGAAATGGTATTAAGGCGACTGGACGACTTCCCGGAAGCCGATGCCCTCATCCATCCGGAGTCTGCTTGTTCCAGAGACCCGAGAGTATTGCGTCATCCCCGGGCATACATGTACTCCACCGCAGGCATCATCCGCCACGCCAAAGAATCGCCCAAACGACAATTTATCGTGGCAACCGAATTGGAAACCATACATGAACTGAGCAAACAAAACCCCGCCAAAGAATTCATTCCCATACACCCGGACACCTACTGCGACCAAATGAAAAAAGTCACCCTCCCCGACGTTCTATCCGCTCTCGAGCAAGAACGCCACGAGGTGCGGGTGCCGGAAGAAACCCGTCGGCGGGCCGTCATTCCCATACAGCGGATGCTGGAAATAGGATAACCTATCGTATAACCACAAATCAAACATGACATGAAAATATCATTGAACTGGTTGAAAGATTTCATCAAACTCGACCAAAGCACAGAGGAAATCTGTGACATATTGACAAGCATAGGCCTGGAAGTGGGGGGCTGCGAGGAATTCGAGTCCATAAAGGGTGGACTTGCCGGACTGGTCGTCGGCCAAGTGCTTACCTGCGAGCCGCACCCCAACTCCGACCATCTTCACATCACCACTGTCGACCTCGGCACTGGTTCGCCCGAGCAAATCGTGTGCGGAGCCCCCAACGTGGCCGCCGGCCAAAAAGTGGTCGTGGCCACAGTGGGAACCACGCTCTACAACGGCGACGAGGAAATCGTCATCAAAAAGTCCAAAATCCGGGGAGTCGCGTCCAACGGCATGATATGTGCCGAGGATGAAATCGGCGTCGGCACCGACCATGCCGGAATCATGGTCCTCCCCGCCGACACTCCGGTGGGTACTCCCGCCGCCGACTATTTCAATGTCTGCCGCGACACCGTCATCGAGATAGACATCACTCCCAACCGCGCCGACGGCGCCTCACACCTCGGCGTGGCACGCGACCTGGCCGCCTATCTTCGCCAACGACAGGACATCCGCTACACGACCCTGTCCGTCGACGCATTCCGCCCCGACACTGCGGAAGCCCCCGTTTCCATCACCCTCGAGCGTCCCGACGCCTGCCGCCGTTATGCCGGCCTCTGCGTCGAGGGCGTTACGGTGAAGCCCTCCCCCGAATGGCTGCAAAACCGTCTCCGGGCCATCGGCCTGCACCCCATCAATAACGTCGTGGATGTCACGAACTACATTCTATTCGGCCTCGGCCAACCCCTGCACGCCTTCGACAAAGACCAGATCAAAGGCAACAAGGTCGTCGTGAAAACCGTGGCGCAAGGCACACGCTTCACCACTCTCGACGGTGTGGAACGGACACTCGACGTCAACGACCTCATGATATGCGACGCCGAAAAGCCCATGTGCGTCGCGGGAGTGTTCGGCGGACTCCAAAGCGGAATTTCCGACACCACCACGAGCGTATTCCTCGAAAGCGCCTGCTTCGACCCCGTATTCGTACGCAAGACGGCACGACGCCACGGATTGAGCACCGACGCCTCCTTCCGCTACGAGCGCGGCACCGACCCCAACATCGTGCCCTATGCCCTCAAACTGGCCGCCCTTCTCGTCAAGGAAGTGGCCGGAGGACAAATCGCCGGCGACATCATTGACATCTACCCGGAGCCGGTCAACGACTTCGAGGTACCAGTCAGCTACACCCGCATGGACAGTCTCATCGGCAAGGCTATCGGCCACGACACCGTCAAAAACATACTCCGCTCTCTCGAAATCAAAATCATGAACGAAACCGAGGAAGGACTTCTCCTCCACGTCCCCCCTTACCGCGTCGATGTCAAGCGCGAGGCCGACATTGTGGAGGACATCCTGCGCATTTACGGATTCAACAACGTCGAAGTGCCGGAACATGTCAACTCCACCCTCAGCCACATCGAAAAGCCTGACGACTTCCGGCTAAAGAACGTGGTCGCCGACCTCCTCGCCGCCAACGGCTTCAACGAGGTCATGAACAACTCTCTCACCCAGGCGGCCTACTTCGAAGGCATGGAAACCTTCAAACCCGAAAACACCGTCATGCTCTACAACCCGCTCAGTTCCGACCTCAACGCCATGCGCCAGACGCTTCTTTTCGGCGGTCTGGAAAACATCGCCCACAACATAAACCGCAAATGTCGCGACCTGCGCCTCTTCGAATTCGGCAAAGCCTACTCGTTCCGGCGCAAGGAAGACATCGACGACCCGCTCAAACAATACCGAGAGGACGACCGGCTCGCCCTTTTCGTCACGGGCAACAAAAACGCCGCCGCATGGAACGCCAAGGAGCAAAAAACCGACTTCTTCCACCTCAAGGGATACTGTGAGCTTGTCCTCCGCCGCCTCGGCGCAAACCCCGACGGACTTAAAATCGACAACGCTCCGGCAGACATCTTCCGCGAGGGAATCACCTACAGGATGGGCGACCGCCACATCCTCTCGCTGGGAATCGTCAGCAAGACTCTCCTCAAGAAAACCGACGTGGCACAAGACGTTTACTACGCCGACTTCTCATGGGCCGAGATTCTGCGCACCTTGCGCGACCACCGGGTCGCCTACGTCCCCGTGCCCAAGTATCCAGCCGTCAAGCGCGATCTCGCCTTGCTGCTCGACCGCCAGGTGACATTCAAGGAAATCCGGGAAACGGCCTTCCGCGCCGAAAAGAACCTGCTGAAATCCGTCTCCCTCTTCGATGTCTACGAAGGCGAGCGGCTCGGGGCCGGCAAAAAGTCGTACGCCGTCAGCTTCACCCTCCTCGACGAGGAAAAAACACTGACGGACAAACAAATCGACAAAATCATGAACAAACTCATCGGGACATACAAACACCAGTTTAACGCCGAAATCAGATAGGTGTGTTCCGACAACCGCACTCGAGAGTGTGTCGAAATGTGATGTTCATACCCCTACCCCCCTTCGGGGTACTTCCCCTACCTTAGGGGAAGAGTTTGCGGATCAAAGTTATTTTGCTGAATACCATTGTTCTGCAACTCCTCCTCTAATAGGGGAGGTGGCGGCAAAGCCGCCAGAGGGGTATAATTGGTTATTTCGACACTCCCTCTTTCTTTTAACCCTCGTAAACCAGCTGGCCATGCGCAACCTCAAACCACTCGTTCCCGCTCTCCTCCTCCTTGCCGTCTACCTCGTCGCCGACACCTGTCTCGGCCCTCTCGTCGGTCTCTGCGTCACCGCCCTCCTCGGCGCGGGCGAGTTTCTTCTCTCTTGGATAAAAAACAAACGCCCAGTCTGGACATCCCTTGGAGCCGCCCTGTTCGTCGTGGCGGTTGGCACGCTCTCCCTGGCCTTCGAGGGCACTCCCCTCGGGAAAATCCGAAACCCCGCCATGGAGACCGTCGCCTGCCTCTTTCTCGCCCTCCTCGTGCGTCCTAAGGCGGACCTTTCCACCCTCCTCCCCGCTTCCGTCAAACTCTCTCCCGACCGGGCTCGGGCCATGAAACGTATTCTGCGGGCTTTTATCTTCCTTCTCGCCGCCCATGCCCTCCTCGCCTTCGCCTCGGCCTTTCTCCTTCCCCTCAACGTCAGCGCCTTCGTCAGCGGGCCACTGCTCTACATCCTCGTCCTCCTCTTCTTCCTAGTCGCCATGCTCAAAAAACGTCTCCTCGCCCGCGTCGACTCTCGGGACGAATGGCTCCCCGTCGTCGACGGGCAAGGGCGCGTCGTCGGTAAGGCCACACGCCGCCAATGCCACTCCGGCGGCATGCTCCTCCACCCCGTAGTCCACCTCCATATCCTCAACACGCAAGGCGACATCTACCTCCAACGCCGTTCCCTAAAAAAGAAACTCCTTCCCGGACGTTGGGACACCGCCGTCGGCGGCCATGTCGACTTCGGCGAGAAAATCGAGGACGCCCTCAAGCGCGAGGCCCGCGAGGAACTCGGCATCGAGCGCTTCCGTGCCCGCTTCCTCGGCTCCTACCTTTGGGAATCCTCCCTCGAGCGCGAGCTTGTCTTCCCCTTCCTCTGCGTCCACCACTCCCCCATCCGTCCCGACAACGACGAAGTCTCCGAAGGCCGCTTCTGGACCCGCACCGAAATCGAAAACCCCGCCAACGCCCCGCTCCTCACCCCTCAATTCCTCCACGAATATCACCGTCTCCTCCGACACCTTCCCAAGCCGCCTTCCTCCCCCGCATAAAAAAGAAGCTGTGCGAAACAGCCAATCATACTCCTCCGGCGGATTCCCCGCCTTAAAAGACAAATATGAAAAACTCATTTTGCACAGCCCTCGTCTTTTCGACGGACTCTTACTCTATGTTCAAATGCAGCGTCGCCGACGCGTCCGTTCCGTCTGCGCTCTCGGCAAACGTGTACACGTGCAAGTTCTCCTTCTGCCACATCTGTTCAAGCTGCTCCGTCAGCATGCCGCCCTCGCCCCTCGTGCCCAATTCCAAGGGCACGGCCAGCGTGTAAGCCGCTTCCGTCACCAACACCACCGCCCTGATCACGTCCGTTGCCTGACATCCAGGGATATCCCGGGATGAACTTGGCACCGAAAACGCCAATGCGTGCTCCTCCGAATACGTCACCGTCACGCCTCCCGGAGGCATCAGATCCCCTTCCGAGAATTGCAACCGTTCGTACTCTGGCATCACCGTCTGCGTCTCCGTGTCTACATCCGTAAAATACGGACGGTTCAGCGACATAAACCGATGATAAGGCTTCTCCCATTCCGGCAGATTCGGATAGCAAAGCACATAACGAGTCCGCTTGCTCATCTTTCTCACGTCTTTAAATATCAAACGATTGCCAACGGCTTTCTCCGATTCCGACAATTTGATGTCTTCCGACCTGGCCTTCACTCGGTGTTTGCCGTACAGTTTATAATACAAATCGCTTCCGACAACACCCTTCCGGTGCCCGCTATACAAAACTCTGGCCATGGCATTGATTTTTAAAGTTAACACTTATCCCGCTCGAAAGCGTTCTTCCTGCGGAACCTTCACGCCGGACCCCTCCCGACGACATCCGCTCCAACGCACCTTGTGCCTCGATCACGGATGATTTTTTAAAACTTAAATATAGCATTTCTTTTTTTAATGAATTTTACAATCACGATTCATTTCGTTCGCTTTTGCAAATAAAGATCTAACGAACAAAACATCGCTGTTAGTCGTAAACGCAGCAATCACCAAGACTGCGCAAACGTACAGAAACCCAAATTTTCGGTCTCTGCTAAAGATTATAGTTTTCACACGGAAAACATAATCCGATAATCACGATAACGTCGGGGTTCTTTCAAAGCATGAAGTTCCTTCAATAAAAATCATTTGTCATCCAATCGGCCAAAGAACGTATTGTTCTCGAAACGCCCCCTACGCACCTCCCCACTTTCGAGCACAATGTAAATATATAACATCATTCGCCACCATCCAAACATTTCTCCATATTTTTTCCACAAAACTCCACATCTTCCCCATCCACCTATCCCTCAACACCTTAAAACCTCCCTTTCAAATATTCCCTGTACGCCGTCATCATCCCCTCGTACATTCCCCGGTGCGTCTCGCCCCGGTAACTGGGATGCCAGCTGTCCACCACCAGCTTCCCCGTCGACGGCGACGCGTGCATCCAATCGTTCACCCGCCGCAAATCCGGCAGGCACCGCTCCCTCACGAAATCCCGTATCAACCCGCTCCCCCCGCAACACAACAGAATCTCCGCGTCATACAGCCCGATTTGCCTCCCCAGCAAATCCCCGTACCGCTCCAGATACCACCGCAACGCCCCGTTGCCCAGCGAGCTCCCGCCCACCTGCTTCTTGCAATTCACCCGTGCCACCGCCGCCTCGTCGTAAAACGGACGGAACACCTCCTGCCTGTCCGCCACCTCGAACGGCACCGTCCGCCCCTCCCCGTCCGCCGTCAGCAACCCGTACACCCACCGCATCAGATTCTTGTAAAACGCTGCCGACACCGCCACCGTCTCCTTCCCCCGAAAAATTCCTCCGCCCAGTCTCGCACCTCACGTCCCAAGCCTCCTCGTCGTTCAAATCCTTCGTCAGGATCAACACCCGCCTCTCCGCCCGCTCCCACCTCCCCTCCTCATCCCCGGGCCGTCGGCTCCAATATCCGTCCTCGTAAGAGAACGCCCCTCGATAGAGCAACCCATCGGGGGCAATCTCCGTCCCGTCCCCATTTCCCCTCGACCGCTCCCTCCACTCCTCAAAAATCCCCTCCTCCAAATCATGACACCTCATCGTCCTCCTTATTATATAGGTTATAACCTCTCAATTTAAACATACTTACAAACAATCATCACCCCCTCCAATCTTTCCCTCCCTCATATTTGTCTACCACCTCCAGCCTAACACCACGTTCAACCTCTCCCTCTCGTCCTCGCAAACATTCCTCGCCCCTCCCCCCAACGCCACCAGCGTCACCTCCTTCTCTTTCAAAACATCATCTTCCATTGTCATATTAATACATTTTTAATATTTTATATAGAAATCATTCCTCAAACACGACCCCATTGCTCTTTAATATGCGGTAAATGTTTCCCTCTCTTGCTTCCTTGATAAACCTCGGCATTTCTTGCTTCAAATATGCCATCAATTTATCCGCTTTCTTTTGTACATCTCCACTTTCCATATTTATCGCTGTTATTCCCCGTATGATATTCTTACCTTTTATATTGTCCACAGCTCTTATTCTATTGACCATATCTCCCACGACAGAATCAAGGCCCTGCAAGCCTTCCAAACATGAATTATCTGTCATATAATCCCCAATCAAATGCACATCGTACGCAATTGATGCGAAAAAGCTGGCAAACCTCGCAGCCGTTCCGCCATGCGCAAAACCAAATAAATCTTCCGTCATTTCATTCACTTTCCTATTCCTCCGCTTTTGCTCCGTTCTGACTTTTTCTTTTATGACAGTCACAATGGAATCCTCTTGAATTTTATTATCACGGGCAAATCTCCTAACGCGTCTTTCCAAGGCATCACTCCAAGGCTTGCTATTATACCCCCAATGGAATAACAAGCGATGAAGTTTGGGACTGGTACAATCAAATCCACACTCTGCTTTCAACTTCCCATGAAAATCCTTTTCATCAATCATGTCGGAACTTATAAATGTCATCCACTTCACAATCTCGGCATTTTTAGGCCCTGCCCTACCATCCCTAAATCCAAAAACGGCCCGCATATCCTTCACGTGTTCTCGAACATCATCATGCGCCACTCCCCGCATCGCAAACACCATCAGCACTCCCAAAACAAATAACCGCAATCTCATGACTCCTTCTATTATAATCCGACTTTACTTTTCAACGAATCCAGCTTTTCCGTCGCCTTGTCCCACCACGATTTTTCCTCTTTCGCATTATTCTCTTCCGGCACTATCTCCGGCCACTCCGCTTCATACTCCATCTTGTAGCCGTCCTCATAGAACACTCGTGTTCCACGTACCTCATACATATAAGGTACTAATTTCTTCTCCGTCAAGTCCAATTTGTACATGACCGTTGCGTCCGCTTCCCGCAACACAAACCGCACATATTCTCCCCGCTGCGCCGGACTGTGGTGCGATGCGTACCCCAGTGTGTCCCCCTCGAACACGAGCGTGTAACGCTCTTTCGCTTCCTCCATCTCCTCCCCGTCCGCATTCTCGCAAGTCAGCTCCACAAATCCCCGCTTGTCCTCGTGCTCTTTGCAAAAGTCAATGATGTCCTCCTTGTCATTTTCGCTCAACATAAACTCGCTCATCCGTGGGAAGCTCTCCTTTTCTATCTTCCCATAATCCAAATTGGGTTTCACTTGGAACACCCCCTCGTCAATCTCCGTCATAAAAAGATACTTTAGATTCTCCTTCTCCTTAAAACAATCGACCTCCTCGATTTCTTTCTCCGAAATCCCCGTCGTATAGCTTACTTTTTGCTTGGCAATCGTCACCTTCAAACTGTCATGCCGCTCCTTGTAGACCTCTATCTCGTTCAGCCGGAATCGCGTCCGGCAGGGTATCTGGATGCGGAACTCGTCTTCCAAACTGGCCTCGCCAAAACCGAATGTGTACCACGAGCTGCCCGCCTCGTCCTTAAATGCGATGGCTGCCTCTATCGCCGGCCAAGCGTTCGTCGCCTTGCCCGTCTCCGACACGATATAAGAATCCAAACCGATGGAGGAGCATTTCTCTATGGCCTCGCACACGGCACTATAAATGGCGGGATACTTCGCCATATCGCCCAAAAAGTTGCACGCCATCATGATAATGGCGTCCCTGTCCGTCATGCCCGGATTGTCGATTCCCGAACGGAGCAAATCATACGCTTTCCCCGGCGCGTTCAGCTCCGCCAGGTAAACCATGGCGCATTGCATCACGGCTGCCCCGTTATTCGGCAGGTTCTCCAAGGCCTCCCGTATCAGCGTCTCCTTCTCCGCACGAGTCATACCCTTCTCGTAAAGCAACTTCGTCAACGCCACGCATCCGCTTTTCTCGTCGTATCTGAAAATAGGCGATTGGCGGTACAACTCAAGATACTTGTCCAGCAAAGGCTGCGCCTTCCCATACTCGTCCGCATCCACGTAAGCCATCCCCAAATGGTAATAATGCGAATCAGGAGTTGAAAATAGTTTCTGATTCAGGTTTTAAAAGTTTGTAATTCAGTTAATTATCTCATTGATTTATTTTGCAATCTCCTTGGAAATCAGTATATTAGAAGAACAAAACCACTCATTTTTCTAATTATGATTTCCAAGGAGAAGAAGTTAAAACTAATAAGTCTGTATATGTATATCTGTGATGCCTATAAGTCTTCTCTGCGTTTCTAC
>CALUHX010000087.1 GCA_944320555.1 uncultured Butyricimonas sp.
AGTTCAACCGCCATGCGGTGACTCCTTTGGACGAGTGGATTCGTTTCCTGAAGTCTGGGACGATAGACGAGGGGACGAAGGTGGAGGGGCTGAAGGTGGCGAAGGAGCGTCTGCGCGTGTCCGGCTTGTCCCGGGAAGAACGCAGGGCTTACGACCGGCACGTGGACGCCGTTCGTGTCCAGTGGGACGTGTTGACCACGGCGAGGACGGAAGGCTTGGATGAGGGCAGAGCAGAGGGTAGAGCAGAGGGTAGAGCGGAAGGCAGGGCGGAAGAAAAGCATGCGATAGCGCGGGGCATGAAAGCCGACGGGATGCCAGTGGAGGCAATCGCCAAGTATACGGGCCTCACCGTCGATGAGATAGAGAAGTTGTGAAGACATCAAAAACGTTCGGCCATGATGAAGTATCCGATAGGCATCCAGAGTTTCGAGCAGATAATCACGGACGGTTACGTGTACGTGGACAAGACGGACTTGATATATTCTCTTGTGAAGGAGGGAAAGATTTATTTTCTGAGCCGTCCGCGGCGTTTCGGGAAGAGTTTGCTGGTTTCCACGCTGGAGAACTATTTCTTGGGCCGCAAGGAATTGTTCAAGGGGTTGAAGATAGACGGGTTGGAGAAGGAGTGGTTGGAGTATCCGGTGTTCCATGTGGACTTCAACAGCAACAATTTTTTGGAGGCGGGGACATTAGAGCGGAAGCTGGAGGGGTATGTCGAGACTTGGGAGAAGATTTATGGCGGCGATACCGCATGGACGAATCTGGGCGACCGATTCGCCTCGGTGTTGAAGCGGGCGCACGAGCAGACGGGGAGGCGGTGCGTGGTGCTGGTTGACGAGTACGACAAGCCGATATTGGACGTGCTCGGCTCGGAATTGGACACCCTCGGGAAAATGGACGGGGAGTCGCTGGAGATGCGGAACCGGAACGTGCTGAAGGGCTTCTACTCGGTGTTCAAGGCTGCCGACGCGGACCTGCAGTTCGTGCTGCTGACGGGGGTGACGAAATTCTCGCAGGTGAGCGTGTTCAGCGGTTTCAACCAGCCCGCCGACATCAGCATGGTGGAGGATTTCGACACGCTTTGCGGCATCACGCAGGAGGAGCTGGAACAATATTTCGCCGAGCCGCTTGCCGGGCTGGCGCGGAAGTACGGACGGACGGTCCCCGAGATGCGGGAATCGCTGAGGCGTCGTTACGACGGCTACCATTTCAGCACCCGACTGGTGGACGTTTACAATCCGTTCAGCCTGTTGAACGTGTTCCGCTACAAGGAGATGCGCGACTACTGGTTTAGTTCCGGCACGCCGACCTATCTGATCCGTCTGCTGAGCCATGCGGGCGAGGGGCTGGACGAGCTGACGGGCAAGTACTACGACCCCGCGGAGTTCGTGGACTACAAGGCGACGGTGGAGAAGCCTCTGCCCATGATTTACCAGAGCGGCTACCTGACCATCAAGGACTACGACCCGGACTTCGGGACCTTCCTTCTGGATTTCCCGAACGACGAGGTGAAGAAGGGGTTTGTCATCTTGGCGGCAGCGGACTATCTGTCCACGGACACGGTCAAGATACGCGGCGCGTTGACGGACATGGTGACGGCCTTGCGGAAGGGCGACCCGGAGAAGTTCCTGGGGTTGATGACGGCTTTTCTGGCCGACGTGCCCTACAGCCTGCGCCGCAAGACGGACGCCCGGGAAAGGGAGCGTTACTTCCACCAGACGTTCTACCTCATTCTTCGCCTGATGAGCCTCTACACGGTGTATGCGGAGAAGGAGTCGAGCCAAGGACGTTTGGACTGTGCGGTGGAGACGGAGAAACATGTTTACATTTTCGAGTTCAAACTGGACGGCAGCGCGGAGGAGGCGTTGCGCCAGATCGACGACCGGGGGTACGCCCGACCTTACGGCGCGGACAATCGCAAATTGCACAAAATCGGCGTGAACTTCTCCTCGGAAACGGGCACCATCGACGGCTGGCTGGTCGGCTGAGCTTCCTCCACATTGTCTTTTTGGATGTTTTGAGGACATCGAATGATTTCCGGGGACGTGAACCGAGGATTGATTGCCCGGAATCTAACGTTCGGAATGACAGATTTGGAAAGAGAATAGCCGAGAAATACTTTCGTGCCGCAATCAAAAAGAAGCGGTGTATGAAAACAAAGAACGAACAAGACGGGGAGCGCAGGAAGCTCCCCACGGAAATGGGATGCGGACATAGGGCGTTCGAGAGGTATCCCCGCTGCATCCCCACTCTATCGCTCCCGTAGGGACGGCGGGGCGTGGCGCAGGAAAAAAGGGAGGGGACGCACACGGCAAAAGCGGCACCTGATTGCCCTTTAACGGCCCGCCAGACACAGCCCGCAAGTGAGAAAAACGAATGATTCGCACCGACACGCAAAAAAACGGCCAAACTTTGCAGTGCCGGAATCAAGTGGATGACAACAAGATTGGCCTCCTTTTTCCGTAGAGGTTTGTGATATAAAAAACGAGGATTTAAGAATCCTCGTTTTTTATATGAATCCGTTACTTTCTTCGTTTTTGTTGCTCCCGGATGCGTTGTTCCTGTATTTTCTGCATCTCCTCCAGGCGTTGCTGGAAACGGGATTTTTTGATTGGCTTGCTCTTGGCCAACTCGATTTGGCGCAAAAGTTTCTTGTCGTCAACAAAGCGTCTGATCACCCACGTCTGGAAAATCGTGATGAGCGTGGTGATAAAATAGTAGTAGCTCAAGCCGGAAGAATAGTTGTTGAAAATGAACAGGAACATGATGGGCATGAGATACATCATGAACTGCATGCCTTTCATCTGGTCGTTTTGCGGCTGATTCTTCTGGTTCATAATCATGTAGATGATGTTGGTGGCCGTCATCAGCAAGCAGAAGAGGCTGACGTGGTCGCCATAGAACGGGATGTTGAAGGGCAGAGTGGCGATGGAGTCGTAAGAGGCCAAGTCTTTCGCCCACAAGAAGCTTTTTTGGCGCAGCTCGATGGCTCCCGGGAAGAAATAAAACAACGCTATCAAAATGGGCATTTGCAAGAGCAAGGGCAAGCAGCCGCCCATGGGGTTCACGCCCGCTTGCTTGTAGAGCTTCATCATGGCTTGTTGGCGTTCCATTGCCCGGTCGGCCGGTATTTTTTTGTTAATCTCGTCCACTTGGGGCTTCAGTACCCTCATTTTGGCTTGCGACAAGTAGGACTTGTAGGTCAGCGGTGAGAGGATGAGCTTGACAATCAATGTCAAGAGGAAGATAATCAGTCCGTAGTTTCTGGTCACATTGGCCTCCAAGAAGTTGAAAATCGGGATGACGATGTAGCGGTTGAACCAGGCTATCCATTTCCATCCGAGATCGACCAATTTGTGAAGATAGATTTCTTCGCCGTGGCTATTTTTGTATTGTTTGTCATAATCCCGCAGGACAGGGTAGGAGTTCGGGCCGAAGAAGAACTGCATGTCGTATTGTTCGATGGCTTTGCCGGTGTATGGCAGGGCTATCTCGGAGGAGGCGTTTTTCAGGTAACCGACAGTGGTGCTGGTGTTCGACGACACGTGAGCGTTGTCGAAAGGCTCTTGGGCGATGAGCACGGAGGAAAAGAATTGCTGCTTGTAGGCTATCCATTTGACTCCCGTGGAGAGCTCCTCGGACTCGTCGCTCGTGGGGGAAAGGCTCTCCACTTCTCCGTCCGTGAAGTTGTAGTACACGCCCGTGTAACGGTTTTCGAACTCCTTGCTTTTTTCAAGCTGCGGCATTTCCACGTCCCAGTGGAGGGTGAGGAAATTCGTGTTGGAGGCGATGATGTCGTTCAGATTGTGGGCGTTGATGGAGAAATCGACCATGTAGGTGTCTGGAGCCAGGCGGTAGGAGAACTCAAGGTACTTGTCGTCTTCGACGTAAGCCCGCATGGTCAGTTGCCGCGTCGAGTCTGCCGAGAAGCCCGTGTTTCCCTCGCCGGGGACAAAGATGAGCTCGTTCGTGTTGATTTGCCTATTGAGGGCGTAGAAGCTCAGGTACATCTCGCTTGTTTTTTCCTGCCAAAGGACGAGGGGAAGGGAGTCGTGCGTGCGGTAGTCTTTCAGTTCCACGTGGCTAACGCGCCCGCCTTTGCTGTCGATGCGCAGTTTTATTTTGTTGTTTTCCAAGGTGAATGTCTGTTCTTGCAAGGAGTCTTGCCTGAAGACAGAGGAAATTGCTTCTTGTTTTTGGCTTTGGGCCAGCTCGTAGGCTTCTTGCCGTTGTTTTTCCGCTTCCGCGCGTTGGCGGGTCTCGACCCGCGCAATGGAGTCGCGGATTTCCATGGCGCGTATCTCCTCCTTGGAGGGTTGCATGAAATACGAGTAGCCGACCAATATCAAAGCGATGATGACTAATCCGATTATTGTATTTTTATCCATAAATCATTGATAGGTTTTATCTGTTTCTTCCATTATGACAAACATGCTTTTACGAACGCCACGAACAACGGGTGGGGATTCGTCACGGTGCTTTTGTATTCCGGGTGGAACTGCGTGCCCACGAACCATTTGTGTGACGGAATCTCGATGATTTCGGTCAATCCGGTCTCCGGATTGACACCCGTGGTGAGCATGCCGGCATCTTCGAATTGTTTGCGGTATTGGCTGTTGAACTCGTAACGGTGGCGGTGACGCTCTTCAATTTCTTTTGTCCCGTAGGCCTCGTACGCCCTCGAGCCTTCTTTGAGTTCGCATTTGTACGCTCCCAGGCGCATGGTGCCGCCTTTGTTCACCACGTCTTTTTGCGATTCCATCAAGTCGATCACGGGATATTTGGTCCTAGGAGCCATTTCCACGGAGTCCGCTCCTTCCAACCGCAACACGTTGCGGGCAAATTCGATGACGGCCATTTGCATGCCCAGGCAGATGCCGAGGAAGGGCACGTTCGCCATGCGGGCGTATTCGATGGCCAACAGTTTGCCTTCTATGCCGCGCTGCCCGAAACCAGGCGCGACGAGAATGCCGTCCACGTCCTTCAGCGTGCCCACCACGTTGTCGTTGGTGAGCGTGGCGCTGTGAATCCACTTAATCTCGACCTTGCAGTCGTTCACCGCACCGGCGTGGATGAAAGATTCCACGATGGACTTGTAGGCATCGTGCAGCTCCACATATTTCCCGACGAGGGCGACCGTGATTTTGCGGTTGTAGTTTTTCAGTTTGTACAGGAACCGTTCCCAGGACTCCAGGTCGGGTTCGTGATTGAGCGGCAGGCCCAATTGGTTCAGCACAATCTCGTCCAATTTTTCGTCTCGCATGTTCATGGGCACTTTGTAGATGGTGTCCACGTCGAGGGATTGGATGACGGCTTCCGGATCGACGTTGCAGAAGAGGGCCACTTTCCGGCGTATTGTGTTGTTCAGATTATGTTCCGTGCGCAAGACGATGATATCCGGCTGCACCCCGTTTTCCAAAAGCGACTTGACGGAGTGTTGGGTCGGTTTCGTCTTTAATTCTCCCGCGGCAGCGAGATAGGGCACCAATGTCAAGTGTATCAACACCGAGCGCTCGCCTTTTTCCCAACGCAGCTGGCGCACGGCCTCGATGAACGGCAAGGATTCGATGTCCCCGACCGTTCCTCCGATTTCCGTGATCACCACGTCGTATTTGTCATCGGCCCCGAGGAGTTTGATGCTGCGTTTGATTTCGTCCGTGATGTGGGGGATGATTTGCACGGTTTTCCCGAGGTAGTCGCCCCGGCGTTCTTTGTCGATGACGTTTTGGTAGATACGTCCCGTTGTGATGTTGTTTGCCTGGGAGGTCGGAATGTTCGTGAAACGCTCGTAGTGTCCGAGGTCGAGGTCTGTTTCCGCTCCGTCATTGGTGACGTAACACTCCCCGTGCTCGTACGGGTTTAGCGTGCCGGGGTCGATGTTGATATAGGGGTCCAATTTCTGGTTTGTCACCCGATAGCCTCTGGCTTGAAGCAATTTGGCTAATGATGAGGCGATAATTCCTTTTCCCAACGAGGAAGCTACTCCTCCTGTAACGAAAACGTATTTTGCTGCCACGATTTATATATGTTTTTAGTTTGTTGTTATTTCCTGTGCGGAATTTACCCGCGAAAATACGAAAAAATTTATGATATGCATATTAAAAGAGGTGCTTTTGGAGCACCTCTTTTGTCTTCTCTTGAGAAATCAAATCATGCCGTCGATGATTCGGAGTTTCTCGTACATGAGGGCGAGCCGGTGGCGCGCTCCCTCTATTTTGTTTTCGAATTCTTTGATCACGTTGCCCGCATTGCTCGATTTGGAGAAGAAGCCGATGTTGTTTTCCCAGACGTGCAGGTCGTTTTCCACTTGCTTGATGCGATTCATCAGTTTCTCTCGCTCTTCGATAAGCCGACCGTCTTTGTCGCCGCTGGCCTCAAAGGTGTTCACTTTCGACTTGAAGAGCTCAATGTTTTTTTCGAAATCATCCATGTCAAGCTTGTCGTAATAGCTGTTGATGAGATTGCGGAACTCGTTCTGTATGGCTTCTTTTTCCTTGAAGGGCACGAATCCAATCCCGGCCCATCGGGTCTGGAAGTTCTTCAGAGCCTCGATGGTTTCTTCCGTCGACTCCGCAAATTGGAACCCCCGCAACTCTTCAATGAGCGCCTTTTTCGCTTCCAGATTCTTTTCTTCCTCGGAGTGGCGGTTTTGGAACTGGGCGTTTTTCCGGTCGAAGAAATAGTCGCAGGCGGCCCTGAAGCGTTTCCAGATTTTCTCGGAGTGTTTCCGTTGCACGGGGCCTGTCTCTTTCCATTGTTTTTGCAGCTCTATCAATTTGCGGGAGGTCGCTTTCCAGTCCGTGCTCTCTTTCAGCGCCTCGGCTTGTTCGCAAAGAGCCACTTTGGCTTTCAGATTAGCGGCGTGGATTTTGTCCAATTCCTTCAGGAATGCCCGCCTCTGGTCGAAGAAGGTGTCGCACAAGGAACGGAAGCGTTTCATGATTTTGTTCCGCTCTTTTTGGGGCACCAGGCCGGCGTGCTTCCATTCCTCTTGAATCTCCATCACTTGTTTGGCGGCCTCATCCCATTCGCTGTGTTTGGAACGCTCTTTGTTGACGATGGCCTCCAGCTTTTGGCACAAGTCCTCTTTTGCCTTCAAATTGTTTTCTTGTTCTTCTTTCAAGGAATCAAGGAAATGATGATAATTGTCGTTGATTTTGCTAGTCGTGGCTTTGAAGCGTTCCCAAATCGCCTCCTTTTGATCGGCGGCCACGGGTCCAATCTCTTTCCATTGCTGGTGCAGGAATTGCAGCTGCCGGAAAGCGTTGCCCAAATCGTTTTCCTCCAACAATTTCTCGGCTTGCTCGCACAGAGCGATTTTCGCATCCAGATTCTTTTTGAGGTCCAGGTCCCGCAACTCCCGGTTGATCTTGATATAATTGTAAAAATTCTCCACTTGCAGGTGGTAGTTCTCCAACACGTCGTTGGCCTGCGCCTGGGGCACCAGACCCGTGTTTCTCCATTTCTCCTGCAAGGCTTTGAATTCTTGGAATGTCTTGTTGGGAGATTCTTCCTTTTGCACGAGAGCTTTCAAATCCTCGATGATTTGAAGTTTCGTTTTCAGGTTCTCTTCTTTTTCCTCTTCCGCTTTTTTGTAAAATTCCGCTTTTTTCTCGCGGTATTGACGGTAAATGTTATAAAAACGCTCCTTGGTGTCGCTGGCGTATTCAAAATCCTCGGAAGGGTTTCCCGCGCCCGTGAATGACGCAAGGGCTTGGTCGTGTTCGTTTTTATATTGTTTCTCGAAAATCGCGGGCAGGTTGTCCAGCATCTTTAATTGTTGTACGGGGAAACTCTCAATCATTTCCTTCATGTGGGAGATGATTTCTTCCGTGGTGAAACTTGCAAAATCCCACGCCGGGATTTCCTTTTCGGTGCTTTTTTCCGCAGAAGTCGTTTCCTCTTGAATCGGGGCCTCCGTCCGAGGCTCTTCGACAATCGCGCCCGAAACTTGCGCTTCGTTGTTTGCTAAGTTTTCGGTTTGTAGTAAGTTATCTTGCTCCATAGTCATTCGTTTTACGCATTTAACTCACGAAATTACTATTTTCTTTTATTTTTCGCAAAAGAAATGGCAAAAAATCGATATATTTCTTTTGCGCAGTTTAAATCGGGCCGATTTGTTTTCATGGTTATTTTTGTTTTGGAGTGAAGGGGGGAACGTGTTTTGTTTGTTATATTCGCGGGAGTTATTTGGAGATAGTATGTTTTCGTATATATTATATGGTGTGATTTGGGCCGTGAGCTATCTGCCGTTTTGGCTGTTGTACGGGGTGGCGGATTTGAACTACGTGCTGCTGTATCACGTGGCGCGCTACCGCCGCCGGGTGGTGCGGGAAAATTTGCGCCGTTCGTTCCCGGAGAAGGACGCGCGGGAAATCCGGAGGATTGAGCGAAGGTATTACCGGCACATGGCGGATCTGTCGGTGGAGACATACAAGTTGTGGCACATGTCGGAACGGGAAATCCGGCGACGGTGCGTTTTCCGCAACGTGGAACTGCCACGGCGGTATTTCGCAGAGGGGAGGAGCGTAATCGGGGTGTTGGGACATTACGGGAACTGGGAATGGCTGTCGTCGTTTGGATTGTGGGAGAAAGAGGCGGATTTTTTGGTGCTTTACAAGCCGATACGCAATCGGGTGGTAAACCGGATGACGTACGCCATCCGCTCTCATTTCGGGGCCATTCCCGTGGACAGGAAGGACGCTTTGCGGACAATCGCACGCTACCGGTCGGAGGGACGGCTGTTTTTGGCAGGATTTATCGGGGACCAGACGCCCAACCAGTGGAATCTAAACTTTTGGACAGAGTTCTTGCATCAAGACACTCCCGTGCTGCTGGGGACAGAGAGGATTGCCACGAAGTACAATTTGCCAGTGGTGTCGGTGCGGATGAGAAAAGTGAGGCGAGGGTATTACGAAGTGGAGTTCGTGGACGTGTGCGCCCATCCCAAGGAATTGGAAACCGGTGAGTTGACCCTGAGGCACACCCGGCTGCTGGAGTCGTTTATCCGGGAAGAGCCGGAGTTTTGGCTGTGGTCGCACCGCAGGTGGAAGCACAAACGTGTTGACAATGTGAAATAAAATTTGATTCGTGAGCGTATGCGGAAAGTTGCTGTGATTATATTGAATTGGAACGGGGAACGGCTTTTGCGGGAGTTTCTGCCTTCAGTGGTGAGACGCACCAATCCGGAGTTGGGACGGGTGGTTGTGGTGGACAATTGCTCCACGGACGGCTCGTGGGCGTGTTTGGAGAATGAGTTTCCCGAGGTGGAACGGGTGGCTTTTGAAAAGAATTTCGGTTTCGCCGGAGGTTATAACCGGGCGATAGGGTTGGTGAAGGAGGAATACGTGGTTCTGTTGAACAGCGACGTGGAGGTCGCAGAAGGCTGGCTTGAGCCTTTGGTGGAAGCGTTGGAGGAGAACGGAGAGTTAGTGGCGGTTCAACCCAAAGTGTTGGCCTACAAGGACAGGAAACGGTTTGAGTATGCGGGAGCCTGCGGAGGATATATCGATTGGCTGGGATTTCCGTTTTGCCGCGGACGGATAATGGACCACACGGAGGAGGACGTAGGGCAGTACGACAAGCCCGCGGAGGTGTTTTGGGCGACGGGGGCGGCGTTGTGTGTCCGGCGAGAGGCGTATTTGCGGGCAGGAGGATTGGACGAGGCGTTCTTCGCACACATGGAAGAGATTGATTTGTGCTGGCGGTTGAAAAACAACAGCTGGAAATTGGCAGTGGTACCTTCTTCGCAGGTGTGGCATCTCGGGGGTGGCTCGCTGCCGATGAATCACCCAAAGAAACTCTTTTTGAATTATCGGAACAATTTGTTAATGCTATATAAGAATCTGGAACGGAAAACGGGAAAACGAGTCCTATTTGTCCGGTTTTGGCTAGACTGTCTGGCCATGGCGGTTTTCTTTGTGAAAGGGGAGTTTGCCAACGCGAAGTCGGTATGCCGTGCTTATCGGGATTATTTCAAGATGAGGAAAAACTACACGCCTGCGGCGGATTGCCACCAGTTGTCCGGTGTTTACAAGGGCAGCATTGTCGTGGCGTATTTCTTGAGGGGAAGGAAGAAGTTTTCTCAAATTCGGTTTTAACGCAGCGGAGGAATAAACCTTTCACCTGAAAAATTGTCTTATAGGTATAAGTTATTGAACACGATGAACGAAATGGACGATAATGAAATTGTACGTTTGTTCCATTCGGAAAAAGGAGAGGAACAAGCTTTTAGGATACTGGTTGAGAAATATAGCCAGCGGCTGTATTGGCATATCCGCAAAATCGTGATTTCCCACGAGGATAGCGACGATGTCCTTCAAGAAACTTTCGTGAAGGTGTGGCAGGGGTTGAAGGAATTTCGCCAAGAATCGCGGCTTTTCACGTGGATGTACCGGGTGGCGACGAACGAGGCGATTAATTTCTTGGCGGAAAAAAGTCGGCGCCCTTACGGAAACTCCCAAGAAATCACGTCCATGCTGGAGAATCAGTTGGAGAGCGACATCTTTTTCAACGGGGATGATATCCAAAGGGAACTGCAACGGGCGGTGCTGAAACTGCCGGAGAAACAACGCATTGTGTTCAATATGAAGTATTTTGAGGACATGAAATATGAGGACATGGCCGAGGTGCTGAACGTGGCGGTGGGAACGCTGAAAGCGACATACCACAACGCCGTGAAGAAAATAGAAGAAAGTATGCGCATTGTCGATACTTTACCGAGTTTTGAATAAATAAATGTAGAAAGGATGTTTATGGAAAATCGAGAGAATGAATACGGAAAGAAAAATCCCTTTACGGTTCCGGCGGGATATTTTGAGTCTCTAAACGACCGTTTAATGGAGCGGGTAAGGGAGAAAAGAGTGAAGCCCAAAACAGACTGGCTGCGTGTGATGAGGCCTTATTTTGGATTGACAGGCGTGTTTGTCCTTGCCATGGTGGTGCTGCATTGGGTGTTGCCCAGTGTGTTTACGGCCGAGAAAAGAGGTGAGGCGGATCCTGTGGAGGCATATTGGCATTCGGTCGTGGAAGAGCAGGATATCGAGTTCGACGAGGATTTCAATCCCACAAAAGATGAGATTATAGAGTATTTGTCGCAGGAGATGGACGCATCGGATTTTTATTGGATAGCAGGAAAATTTTAAATTAGCGATATGGGAAAAATAGTTGGAATAATTATGGCATTGATGGTTGCTTGTCCATTGGCGGGGCAAGACAAAAAACTGTCACCGGAAAAGTGGAGGGAATTTGAAGCGCAAAAAGTGGCTTTTTTCACCCAGGAGATGAATTTGAGTCCGGAAGAGGCTGCCGTGTTTTGGCCGTTGTACAATGAGATGCAGAAGAAATTGTCAGAGCAAGGTGACAAGATTAGAAAATGTTCTCGCGACACAGATATAAAGACTTTGACGGAAGAGCAGGCCGCAGCGCGAATTAAGGAGATTCATGCCGCAGAAAAGGCGATACAAGAAATCAAGGAGGAATATTATGCAAAATTGATTAAGGCTGTCTCCGCAAAAAAAGTGTGGCTGATGATGGAAGCGGAACACAAATTCCGGCACAAATTGTGGAAAAAAGTGGTGGAGGACGTGCATCCGAAGCCTAAAAATGACAGGTGAGAAAGAAGTGGTAAAAAAATGGACTAAAATACTTGCGGGATACGAAAAAAGCACTACTTTTGTCGTCGCAAAGGAGAGATGGGTGAGTGGCTGAAACCAACAGTTTGCTAAACTGTCGTACGGGAATTTCTGTACCGGGGGTTCGAATCCCCCTCTCTCCGCCCTTTTTCGGGGCGTAGCGCAGTCCGGTAGCGCATCTGCTTTGGGAGCAGAGGGTCGCAGGTTCGAATCCTGTCACCCCGACGGAACGAAAGAAGCTCATAATCAATGGATTTGATTATGAGATTTTTTGTTTTTGGGAGGCATGCAAAAATGACGAGTCTGCTTTTCAGATTGACAAAACAGACTCGCAGGATAAAAAGTTTAATTGTTTGGAAGTAGTTGTTATTTTTGCCGACAAATGAATTATTCGAATTCGGATAAAGTATTTTCAATGATGCCTATGGCTTCCAACAATTCAGACTCTTGAATTATTAAAGGAGGCGCGAAACGGATGATATGTTGGTGGGTCGGTTTGGCCAATAATCCTTTATCCCTTAATTTCAAGCACACATCCCAAGCCGTTTTTCCATTTTTGGGTTTTATCACGACTGCATTCAACAATCCTTTTCCTCTGACAGTCTCAATCATGTCGGAGTGAATTTGGCTTACTTTGGATCGGAATATTTTTCCTAGTTTCTCTGCGTTTTCAGCCAATTTCTCATCCCGCACGACCTCTAGCGCGGCGATGGAAACTTTGGCCGCTATCGGGTTGCCGCCATAAGTGGAACCGTGTTCTCCAGGTTTAATGCACAGCATAATGTCGTCGTTTGCAAGCACGCATGAGACAGGCATCACACCCCCGGAAATGGCTTTTCCTAAAATTAGAATGTCTGGATGCACCCCTTCGTGGTCACAGGCCAGCAATTTCCCGGTGCGCGCGATTCCTGTTTGCACCTCGTCAGCCATGAACAGGACGTTATGCGCCTTGCACAAGTCGTAAGCTTTTCTTAAGTAACCGTCGTCCGGAACGAACACGCCCGCTTCTCCTTGGATAGGCTCGACCAAAAATCCTGCGACATCGGAATCTTTTAAGGCCGCCTCCAAAGCGGGGATATCGTTATAGGGTATTTTCACGAATCCGGGTGTGAACGGCCCGTAGCCCCCATAGGCCTCCGGGTCGCTGGACAGCGACACGATGGTAATTGTCCGTCCATGGAAATTTCCGTCGCACACGACAATCTTGGCTTTGCCGTCAGGGACTCCTTTTTTCAAGTATGCCCATTTCCGGCAAAGTTTTAATGCTGTTTCGTCAGCTTCGGCTCCGGTGTTCATGGGAAGGACTTTGTCGTAACCGAAATATTTGGTCACAAATTCTTCCCATTCACCTAACACATTGTTGTAAAACGCCCGAGATGTCAAAGCCAGTTTTTGCGCCTGGTCTGTCATGGCTTTTACAATCTTCGGGTGGCAATGCCCTTGGTTTACGGCCGAGTAGGCGGACAAAAAGTCAAAATATTTTTTGCCGTCAGTATCCCACACGTAAATACCTTGTCCTCGCTCGAGGACCACTGGAAGGGGATGATAATTGTGAGCTCCGTAACGGGCTTCACGATCTATGAATTCTTGAACTGTCATGATTATATAGTTTAGTTATCGTTTGCAGTGTGCAATTAAGCAAAAAAAAGGAGCAATTCCTAATATTTTCTTGGAAATATCCAAGAAAAGGTGAGATAATTCTAGACAAAAGAAAATTA
>CALUHX010000088.1 GCA_944320555.1 uncultured Butyricimonas sp.
GGTGATCCAGCTGGGATTCGAACCCAGGACCCCAACATTAAAAGTGTTGTGCTCTACCGGCTGAGCTACTGAATCGTCAATCGCTTTCCGCAATCGCAGCGCAAAGGTAATCACTTTTTACAAATACGCAAGGCCATCGGGACATTTTCCTTGCGAAAAAATCTTTTATCCCTCCACTTGCGCGGACTCTATTTTCCGCAACCTTTCCACCAATGTCTCATAATCCCTTTTCCGGATGGACAACGTCATCTCGCATTCCAACTCGAAACTCCGACTGACGACCTCCGGTTCCATCTCTTTCAGCACTTTCATCACATCATTCATCACCATATAGGAAAACCTCACTGTGAAAACGACATCCTCCGTTTTTTCCACAATTGCCGCGTTCCGAATTGCGTCTGCGGCGGCCTCCCGGTAGGCCTGGATCAATCCGGACACGCCCAATTTGATGCCGCCAAAATAACGCACGACCACAATCAACACGTTCGACAAATCGTGAGACACTATCTGCCCCAAGATTGGTTTGCCCGCAGTGGAAGAAGGCTCTCCGTCGTCATTGGAACGGAACACCTCTCTCCCCACCCCCAGGCAATAAGCATAACAATGATGCCGGGCGTCGTAATACCTCGTTTTGATTTCCCCCAAGATTGACTTCACCTCATCTTCCGTCCTCACCGGATAAACAAACGAAATGAAGCGGCTGCCCTTTTCCTTGTACAACCCTTCGGCCACGCGCTCCACTGTCCTGTATTTATCCCCGTCCATGGTCAACTCCTGCAGTACAACTTTTGTTGCAACTCCTCCACCTGACTCCGGAAAGTCCGGTCGGTTTCCAACAAATCGGCCACGGCCTTGCATGCGTACAACACGGTCGTATGATCCTTCCGTCCTATTTGCTTGCCGATATAAGCCAACGAGGCGTTCGTGTAATTCTTGCAAAAATACATGGCCAATTGGCGCGCTTGCACGATTTCCCGTTTCCTCGTCTTGGACTGAAGCACTTCCGGCTCGATATTAAAATAGTCGCACACCACTTTCTCTATCCGCTCCACGGTCATCTCGGGTTTCTGGTCCTTTATCATTTTCCCCAGAAAATCCTGCACCATCTGCGGTGTCAAATCCTGATGCGTGAACACCGTCTGCGCCAACAAAGAATTCATCGCCCCCTCCAGTTCCCGTATGTTACTGTCCACGTATTTGCAAATGCATGCCAATATCTCGTCCGAGAAATCGAACCCTTCCTTCCGCGCCTTAAACCGGGCGATTTGCAGCCGTGTCTCGAAATCGGGCACCTGCATCTCAACGGACAAGCCCCACCGGAAACGCGTCAACAACCGCTCCTCCAAATCCTTCAAATCGGCAGGCGAGCGGTCAGAGGTCAGTATCAACTGCTTGCCGGCCCGGTGCAACTCGTCGAATATGTGGAAAAAGGTGTTCTGGGTGGCCCGCTTCCCCGCCAACTCCTGGATGTCGTCCAGAATCAACACGTCTATCAACTGATAGAAATGCAGGAAATTGTTTATCTCATTTTTCAATTGCGCCTCCGTGAATTGGCGTTGGAACACGTTTGTCGTCACGTACAGCACCACCTTGTCCGGATAATTCTGCTTCACCTCCCATCCGATGGCTTGCGCCAAATGGGTTTTCCCCAATCCCGACCCTCCATATATAAGGAAAGGATTGAACGCCGTTTTCCCTGGGCTCTTGGCGATGGCCATGGCGGAAGCCTTGGGCACGCAATTGCTGTTTCCCTCCACAAAATTCTCCATCGTGTAGGACGCATGCAACTGGGGGTCTATCTCGAGCCGGTTCGTCTTCCGTTCAAAAGGATTCTCCACCACCATGCCCTTTTCCGGCTTCATGTCAATCCCGTTCCCGCTCATCTTCCCCGATTGGGTCGAAGAGATTATCATTGAATTCGGGCGGCCTTTCTGACTCTCCTCCACCACCACAGAATACTCCAGCTTTCCATTGGCTCCCAAAACAGAACGAATCGCCATCCTCAACACGTCCACATAGTGTTCCTCCAGACACTCGTAAACATATTGGCTTTTCACTTGGATTCTCAACACGCTTCCTTGCAATCCCACCGCCACGATTGGTTGAAACCAAGTCATAAAACTCTTTGGCGCGACATGCTCCCTTATCAAGTCCAGACATTTGGACCACACCTTTTGATAATCCTTTTCCATTAAAACTCCATTTTTAAATTTCCATCTCATCCCTCGAAATGGAACGCTAAAGTCTAAAAAAAAAAGCAGAAAAAAAAGCCGTGTTTTTCTTGTCTTTTTCCAATATTCTCTTAGCGTTTAGGAATCAAATCATTACATTTTAACCATTCATATTCAACACCTTACCCATCAAATCAGCCCATCCCCGCCACACCTTCCTTCCCCTCGAAACCTCCCCCTAAACGCCTTTGTTTGGGGCAAGAAATACCTTTCAACTATAATCACCCCGCCCCCTCTTTTCGCCCCTCAAAAATAATTACGAAAATGTTACTATTTAGAATCGTTCCATTCAATAAAAGTCCACCCGGACGATATAAGCGTTCTCATACTCATCCGCCACTTCCGCCAATTTCTTTTGAGCCTGCTTCAACTTTTTATACGTGTCCACCACATACAAATACTTGTCCCTATATCTTATCTCGCACAATCCGGAATGCTTCCGGTACAAACTGTCATTCGCCGCCAGCCTTTCCGTCGTTTCGCGAATCACCACCGCGTATTCCCCAACGTCGCTCTTGTTGGAGGAAAAATCGACCAACGAAAGCCGGATGAACTTCTTCGGGTTATGCCTGAATTCCACCAAAAAACGGTTCAAATTCTCCGACGCCTCGCTCAAATTGTAATACAAATCGCTGTCCTTCACGAAAGCGCCCACGGTTCCCTCCCCCTTGTTTATCTTCATCAGCAGGGAGTCCATCTGGGCAGCCACCTGCTCCGCCTGCCCCACCAGTCCCTTCAAATCCGCCTGGCGCAACGAGTCGCTCAACGCCGACACATTGCCCAGTATGTTGGAGACATTCTCATTGTTCCTTTCCAAATTCCCGGCTATTCCCTCGATGTGGGCCAAGACACGGCCCACCTGTCCCGTCTCCCCGTCCAACATCTTGTTCAGATTGTCCGAAGCCCCCTCCAGGTTGCTCAGCGTCTGATTCAGATTCCGGATGCTCCCCTTCAAATTCTCCCGGGCTTCCATGTCCAACACCTCCTGCATGATAACCAGCACGGAATCCAGCGACACCAGCAAGCGTTCCGCCTTGCGCTTGAACGGGACTATCTGCTCCCCGACGGCCTCCATCATCCCCCGCTCCACTTCCGCCGTCAACGTGTCGCCGTCTTGCAGCGGCTCGTTCGAACTTCCGGACAACAGGTTTATCACCTTCGATCCCATCAGGTCCGCGCTCTGGATAAGCGCCTTCGAGTCTTTCGGCAACGCCAAGTCCTCTTTCAGGAAAAACTCCACCAGCACTTTTTCCAGACGGTCTCCCACAAAGACAATCTTCGAGACCTGTCCCACCTGATAGCCCCGGTACATCACCCCGCTCGACACCTTCAACCCGTCCACCTTGTCATATATACCATAATATGTGGTCTTAGAGTCGAACAACGACGTCCCTTTCAAAAAATTGATACCCCATATCAATATGCAAACTGCAGCGATGGCGGCGATAGCCAGTTTTGCCTCTCTTTTTATCTTCATAGTCTCTATCTAAAATTACTTTTTTGCTTCTAATTTCCGAGCTTCCGACACGGGAATAAGCTTCCCGTTAGAAACTGCAATAATAAAACAATCTTTTATCTTTTTGCGAACATTCCTCTGAAATTCCAACACCTGTTGGTAATTTTTTGTCACTCCCACATAATAGCGGTAACGTCCGTCTCCCTTCAACTCCTTCACTTTCTCCCTCAATTTCAGATACCTGAAGTCCGTGATACGCTTCACGGAGGAGGCCACCTGCACGGCATAAAAATAATCCTTCCCGTCGGCGGACGACGCGGGTTCCTTTGCCCCGGAGGCCTGCGACAGGACCACGCTGTTCTTCTCCATCGTGTCTTTGTACGCCTTGAAAGCGTTAAAAATGGACTTCGCCAGCTTGTCCTGCCCCGACGAGGATACCAGTATCGCCCGGTCGCTGGGATTGGAGATAAAACCGGTTTCTATCAGGATCGACGGCATCCCGGCGTTCATCAACACCACGAACCCCGCCTGCCGCACCTCCCGGTCCGGCATCTTTGTATTTGCCACCAACTGCTTTTGCACTCCCGAGGCCAAGGCCATGCTGTTTGTCAAAAAACTGTTCTTCATGAAATTGAACATGATATACGACTCCGCTTTTTTCGGATCGAAACCGTCGTATTTCACGGAATAATCTTTCTCGTAATGGATGGCCTCGTTCTCCCGCATGGCCACCTCAAGGCTCGCCTCCGACTTGTGCAACCCCAGCACGTAAGTCTCCACGCCCCTTGCCGTCGGCTTCGCGAATTTGTTGACGTGTATCGATATGAACAATTGCGCGTTCGCCTTGTTGGCGATTTTCCCCCGCTCCCACAAATCCACCGCCACGTCCGTCTTCCGCGTGTAAATCACCTTCATGTCGGGATAGGCGTTCTCTATCAACTTTCCCAACTTCAGCGCCACCGCCAGCGTGATGTCCTTCTCCCGGTACTTGCCTTGAATCGCTCCCGGATCCGAGCCTCCGTGTCCAGCGTCGATGCAAATGCAAGAGATTTTTCCCAGGCTCTCCTGTCCCCGGCTCCGCTCCGGCAGGCCGAACAGGAACAATATCAATACGCAACTAACAAGAATATGCCGATTTACCATGCAATTAAAACTTTTTATTATGAAACATGAGCATTAACCGCCATTATTTTTTACATTTGTGCCGCTTGGCGCATGAGGCGTCATGCCATGAATTAGTCACAAAAATAATAATATAAATTGCAAATTAAATTATACACGGGGCTTTTTATGAAGAATTGCATCTTTTTTATCGCAATCGCCCTGCCAATCATACTATCGTCAAACAGTGCCGCGTCCGAGCGCGTTTTCGGACACGTCTTTCCCGTGTGGGCGCCCGACACCTCCGGACAGCCCGGCGACAGCGTGCGAATCGTGTACGACTCGCTGGGCATGCCCATAGACACCATCACTCAAGATTCCGCCGCCGAGCCCAAACCCTTGTTCGAGGACCTCATCACCTACAACGCCGACGACTCCATCCACTTTTCCATCGACGGGAAAAAGATGTTCCTTTACGGGAACGCCTACGTGAAATACATCACCACCGAGCTGAAAGCCAACTACATCGAACTGGACATGGAAAAGAAACTGGCCTACGCCACCGGCACGCCCGACTCCACCGGAAAACTCGTCGGCACGCCCGACTTCACGGACAACGGCCAAGCCTTCCAAGGCATTGAGATGCGCTACAATTTCGACACCAAAAAAGGGCTCGTCACGGACATCGTCACCCAGCAGGGCGAGGGATACCTGCAAGGCGAAATCACCAAAAAGCAAAACGACTCCGTGTACTGCGTGAAAAAAGGCATGTACACCACCTGCGACCAGCACGACCATCCGCACTTCGGCATCCGCATGACCAAAGCCAAAATGATTAAGGACAAAAAAGTCATCACCGGACCGGCCTATCTCGAGTTCGAAGGCATACCCCTTCCCCTCGCCATCCCCTTCGGCTTCTTCCCCATCTCAAAGAAGGGGACTTCGGGCATCATCATGCCCACCTACGGCGAGGAGCGCATGCGCGGATTCAACCTGCGCAACGGAGGATACTACTTCTACATCAGCGACCACGTGGACCTCACCCTCACCGGCGACATTTATTCCAACGGCTCATGGGCATTGGGGGCGGCCTCCAACTACAAAAAAAGATACAAGTTCAGCGGACAGTTCCAAGGCAACATCAGCAAAAACTACGTCAGCGAGAAAGGACTGCCCGACTACGAGGAGTCGCAGGACTGGTCCCTCCGGTGGAATCACTCGCAGGACTCCAAAGCCAACCCCTACGCCACCTTCTCCGCGTCGGTCGACATGTCCTCGTCCTCGAACAACCGCTACAACCCCTCCAGCTACAACGACATCGTGAACCAGCGGAAACAGTCAAGCATATCCTGGAGCAAAAAATGGCCGGACAGCCCCTTCAGCATGAGCGGCTCCTTCAGCCACAGCCAAAACAGTTCCGACACCACCATCTCCCTCACCCTGCCCAACTTCAGCCTGCGCATGACGCAAATCTACCCCTTCCGGAAAAAAGGCAAGGTCGGCGAAATGAAATGGTACGACAACATCGGAATCACCTACTCCGCCGAGCTGCGCAACAACATCAGCTGCAAGGAATACGACTTGATGAACTCGTCCTTCGTCAATAACTGGGACAACGGTTTCCGCCACAACATCCCCGTCAGCCTCTCGTTCAAAATCGCCCGGGACGTGACCTTCACCCCCTCCCTCAGCTACACGGGATACCTGAACTTGAAGACCATCGAGAAAATCTGGGTGGCCGACACCTCCGCGCGGGGCGGCACGGAAGTCGAGCGGATAAAGCCGGGACTCAACTACTCGCACGAATACACTGCGAGCGCATCGTTGAGCTACTCGCCCACCATCTACGGTATGTTCACCTTCAAGCCCGACCGCAAGGTGCACGCCATCCGCCACGTCATCAGCCCGTCCATCAGCGCGTCGTACACCCCGCCCCTAAGCCCGCTGGGCGACTACAGCCGCACGTACTTCAACGGCGAGGAGGACGTCGAGTACTCCATATACGACGGCATGCTTTACGGCCCCAGCATCACCTCCAGGGAACAATCCGGAAGCATCAACTTCAGCCTCGACAACAATCTCGAGATGAAAGTCCGCAACGACCAGGACACGACGGGAGAAGAGGAATACAAAAAAATAAAAATCATCGAAAGCCTACGGGCCTCCATCAGCTACAACCCGTTTGCCGACGAGTTCAAATTCTCCAACATATCCCTCAGTTTCCGCACCAAAGTCTTCAACGACAAATTCGACATCAACCTCACCGGGACCCTTGACCCCTACGCCATCGATCAGGACGAAAACGGCTCCTGGCAACGCATCGAGAAATACGCCGGAGGCATCGGGCGATTGACCGCCGTGAACTTCTCCACCGGCTTCAACTTCTCCTCCGACAGCGGCAACAAGGAGAAAAAAGAGGAACAGGAAGACTCCGCTCCTTTCAGGGGAGGCTATTTCGACACCTACACGGAATTCAACATCCCCTGGAGCTTCAACATCGACTACACATTCTCGTATTCCCGCCCGCAAAAGAAAGGGACCGTGAGCCAAAACATCCGCATCAATGGCAACTTCTCGCTGACCCCGAAATGGAAATTCTCGTTCAGCACGGGTTACGACTTCAATGCGAACCAAATATCATCCAGTAACTTCAGCATCACCCGCGACCTCCATTGCTGGGAAATGACCTTCAATTGCATCCCGTTCGGCACCCACCAATCCTACGACTTCGAGATACACGTCCGCTCCAGCATGCTCCGCGACTTGAAACTGAACAAGCGCGAGTCGTGGTACGACCGTTGACCTCCATTTCATGAAAAACGGCGAGGCATTTTGAAAAGCCGGGGGAAAAGACTATCTTTGAGCAAAATAATAACGAGTATGTATTTGGACGGATTTCAAGAACGGTACGTGAACCCTTACACCGATTTCGGGTTCAAGAAATTGTTCGGAAGCGAGGTGAACAAGGACCTGCTCATCAGCTTCCTCAACGCCCTGCTGCACGAGGAGCAGAAAATCGTGGACATCACCTACCTGCCCAACGAACACATCGGTGACCTCGAACTGGAGCGGAAGTCAGTCTTCGACGTCTATTGCCGGAACGACAGGGGGGAGCACTTCATCGTCGAGATGCAGAAGGCGGAGCAGAAATTCTTCAAGGACCGCAGCGTCTTCTACTCCACATTCCCCATCCGGGAGCAGGCCCGCCGAGGCGACTGGGACTACAGCCTAAAGTCCGTCTACACCATCGGCATCCTCAACTTCGTCTTCGACGAGGACGAGGACAGCGGGGAATACTTCCACCACGAGGTGAAACTCATGGACACCGCGCGCAAGACCGTCTTCTACGACAAGCTGACCTTCATCTACCTGGAGATGCCCAAGTTCAACAAGCGGGAGGACGAGCTGGAGACGCTTTTCGACAAGTGGATGTTCGTGCTGAAAAACCTCTCCCGCCTCACCGAGCGGCCCGTCGCCCTGCAGGAGCGGGTGTTCGAGCGCGTCTTCCGCGTCGCCGAGATCGCCCGCCTCGACAAGCGGGACCTCGCCGCCTACGAGGAGAGCGTGAAAGTCTTCCGCGACCTGAACAACGTCATCTCCACCGCCGAATGGAAAGGCGAAGTCAAGGGACACGCCAAAGGATTGGAGGAAGGTCTTGCCAAAGGATTGGAGGCAGGACTCGCCAAGGGACTGGAGAAAGGGAAACGGGAGGAAAAACTCGAAATGGCCCGGGGAATGAAGGCGGAGGGCATTCCGCTCGCCACCATCCAAAAAATCTCCGGTCTGAGCATCCAGAAAATCGAAGAGCTTTGAGCGGCCCGCCGCCAAAGGCAAAACCTTCCCACAAACACCCCTCCTCCATCCACATACCAGCCCGCCATCCGCTATCTCCCGCCCCGTTCACACCGGCCGCGTCAAGAATAACCGGCCACACCCTCCGCTCACTTCGCTGCCAAAGGCTCAAAATGCCAGTCTCATGGGGTGTCAAAATGTTCTTTTCATACTCCCCCCTCCGGGGTACTCCCACTATCTTAGAGGGAGAGTTTGCGGAACAAAGTTATTTGACTGGATATCATTATTCTGCGACTCCTCCCCTAAGATAGGAAAACCGGCGATTCAACGAGGACAGGGGGGGGCGAAATGCGATTTTCATACCCCCACCCCCCTTCGGGGTACTCCCCCTACCTTAAGGGGAGAGTTTGCGGAGTAGAGTTATTCGACTGAATATCATTGTTCCGCAACTCCTCCCATAAAATAGGGGAGGTGGCGGCAGAGCCGCCGGAGGGGTATTATTGGCCATTTCGACACACTCTCAGTTAGGGCACCTGCGGAAATCCCGCCCTATTAGCTTAGGGGGGGAGAATTGGGGTCCTGCGAAAATCCAGCCCTGCCAACTTTGGAGAAGAGTTGGCGGAGTGAAGACATTCTGCTGAATCTCATTGTTCCGCAACTCCTCCCCTGAGGCAGGGGAGGTGGACGCGAAGCGGACGGAGGGGTATGATTGGTTATTTTAACACACCTCCCATAGGATTTTTCGCCGAAATTCCCTATCTTTAGGCTTTAAGAAACAATTAACATCCCTGCGGGAGGCCGCAAACGGAACAACACCTGCCAATGGTATGTTTTTTGATACGTTATAAATTAAGACAAAAGGAGAATAACATGAAACGATTGATCTACATCTCAGCACTGGGCGCTTTACTGCTAAGCGCATGCTCCACGGGGCGGCAATTGTCAAGCACCATGGAGGACGACATCTACTACGTACCGGGAGAAAGATCTCTCTTCGCCCGTGACGTGGAAAGGAAAACGGGTCTAATCATAAGCGACGGACACGTGAGCGTGGCCACCGACGCGCCCTCAGCCAAGGAAAAGAAAAACTATCCGAAAGAGCGGGACAACAGCATTAACCCGATATCCTACAAAATCGGAATGACCGAGTACGGGGCCGACGACGCCCAAAGCCGCGGCTATGTGGCCGTCACCCCCGAGGAGGAGGCCGGAGCCGTGAACGGCATCGTCGAGCGTGAAGTGACGGAAGCCGACCCGAACGAGGGCTATTGGATCGGAGGATTCGACGGCAGCGTCAACGACCTGAAAATCTGCGAGCAAATCATCCGCCGCTATCCCGAGGGATTCGCCACCTTCGGACAAGACAGCGAAATCGCCAACTACCTCTCGATGAGCAGCGACTGGAACGTGTTCACGTACCGGAACCGCTACTGGTGGTTCCCGACCCCATCCAACATCAACCTCTACCACGAGCTGGTGTTCGGCAACTATCCCAAATATATCTGGACGGTCCTGTGGAACGACCCGAGATTCGACATCTTCACGGCGCAAGACTTCTTCGACCCGTTCTACGGAGTGGGCTCCTTCCGCTATTACAGCATGGACCCGTGGTACAACCGATACTGGAGCGGCACCGCGTGGGGATACCCGTGGAATTTCAACTACGCCGACCCCTATTGGGGATGGTACGGAAGTTTCGGATGGCGAGGCTCCTGGTGGGGATGGGACTACGGCTGGGGAGGATGGTACGGATACTACCCGCCCTATTGGGGACATTATCCCTATTGGGGGTACTACCCCTACGGGCCTGACTGGTGGCACGGACATCGACCGGGCTGGGGCCACCACCACGGCGGCGGCATCACCGTCAATCCCGAACCGCAACGGCAAATCGCCCGCACGAAATACACCACGAACCGGAACGCCCGCACGTACAGTTCCTACACGAACCGTCCGCGCTACCGCACCGTCAACACCAATACCAACCGGAACACCTACAATCCGCCCTCCACGACGAGGACCTACCACCCGAGCTACTCCTCCGGCAGCTACTCGCGGGGCAGCAGCAGCAAAAGCTCCTACGGCAGAAGCACCACCACCCACAAGGGCAGCGGCACAAGCACCGGCGGAAGGGTGAACACAGGACGCAGAAACTAATTTTATCAAATCACGACACAAAATGAAAACACTTTATATCACGACAGCATTGCTTTTATGCGCTCTCCTCGCCTCCGCGCAGAGCGAGGAGGACGCTCTCCGCTTCTCGCGGCTGCAACATTACGGCTCCGCCAGGATGACAGCCATGGGAGGAGCCTGCGGGGCATTGGGAGGCGACCTTTCCACCTTCGCCGTCAACCCGGGCGGAATCGGCGTGTTCCGCAAATCGGAAGTGAGCTTCACCTCGACGCTCGACTTCGCCAAACTCAAGTCAGGCCGCTTCGACCATGACAAAAACACCTACCTCGTGGGGTCGCTCGGCTTCGTCGCCTCGTTCGTCACGGGCAACGCGAAATGGAAATACATCAACTTCGGCTTCAATTACACCAACCTCAACAACTTCAACCGCAAAGGCTGGGAGGGCGGCCATATCTCGGCGGACAACTCCCTCATCGACGTGTGGAAACTCGAGGCCGACGGCACCGCCCGCGACAATTTGAATCCGTTCACGACCAGTCTCGCCTACGACGCCTATCTGCTCAAAAGAGACCCCGACAACGAGAACATGTACACCATTCCCCTCGCCGACGGCGATCGCATGGAGCAACGGGAGGAAATCGACGAGCGGGGCTACCAAGGCGAGTACGACATCTCCGTGGGAACGAACTACGACGACAAATTGTACATCGGCGCCACCCTCAGCATCCAGACCATCCACTTCCGCGCGGACAACATGTACAGGGAAGGCGTGCCGACCGGCGAGGAAACCACGAGCCTGCTGGACTTCTTCAACTTCTTCCAGACGTTCCACACGAACGGCACGGGAGTCAACTTCAAAGTGGGAGCCATCTACCGCCCGATTCCCGAATTGCGACTGGGACTGGCCGTCCACACCCCCACCTGGTTCGGCATGGACGCCTACGTGAACAATAACGTCTCCGCCTTCTATTTTGAGTCTCCCGACCCTGAAGATCCCAGACTCGACTGGGGCAACTACGCCTACATGGACTTCACCTACAAACTGAAGACCCCGTGGCGGCTTATCGCCAGCGCGGCCACCGTCCTCGGACAACGGGCCATTGTCAGCCTCGACTACGAGTACGTGGACTACACCAACGCCAAGTTCTCCAATGACGGCGACGGCAACGACTATGACGGCTACATGGCGGACGAGAACACCTACGTCCTCGGCACCAACGACATGATAAAGGAGGTCTACCGCGGCACCCACAATTTCCGGGCCGGAGCGGAATTCCGCTTCACGAGCACCTTCAGCCTGCGGGCAGGCTACTCCTATTGGGCGTCGCCCTACGCCAAAGGCGACCTGAACAGCGACAACTCCCTGCAGACCGTCTCCGGAGGTTTCGGGCTCAACTTCGGCCACTTCTACGCCGACGTCTCCTACCTCCACAAGTTCACCGACGAGAACAAGTACTTCTACAACTACCAGAATCCCTCCATGCCGGAACCCATGACCTCCCCCGAGGTCCACTCCGAATTCCGCAACAACGAGTTCAAACTCACCCTCGGCATCCGATTCTGACCGCCCACATCCCGTGAGCCCCGCAGCATTTTGACATGACCCCATGCCAAAATGCCGTTTCCATACCCCCACCCCCCTGTGGGATACTCCCACTACTTTCGAAACGAATTTTATTCCCCTATTTTAACATGAATTCCTTGCAAAAACCATAATAACAGGGGGAGAGTTGGCCCCCTGCAGAAATCCCGCCCCCTAACTTAAGGGTCTGTGCTTTCCTGAAAAAAGTTGACTTGATTATTATTCAACAAACAACTCATCTATTCACCTCAAAGATACGTCA
>CALUHX010000089.1 GCA_944320555.1 uncultured Butyricimonas sp.
ACTCCAAATAGTGCTTGATTATTAATGATTTGCAATTTTATGATATTTCTTGAATATGTAGGTTCGAGAGCCTGTCTTTCCGCTGGGGAATCAAGGAATCAGGCTTTCGCTTGGTTCCTTTTTTTATTTGTATGCCCCAATCTTTTTTACACGGCCGACGCGGGACACTCAAAGTTTTTTACCTACTTTTGCCTTGTGACATAATAAACGACAAAGAGATGAAATATCCGACAGGCATCCAAAGTCTCGACCGCATCATCGAGGAGGGTTGCCGTGTCTAACCAACAATTCTTTTAATATGGACATCAACACATTCATAACCAACTTCAAAGAGGCGTTCAGCGAGAAAACGCCCCTTCCCATCGCTTTTTGGTACGCCGACACGCCCATAGGCGCGGAGGAGAATACGGGAGGCTGCATCTTCCTATCGTTTGGGAAACTGGCCAAAGGCGAGCCCGTAAGCCTCTCGAAAGAAACCGTCGGCTGCAACGGCGGCAAATTCTACACCGGCTTTTCGGACATGCCCGAACGGGTGCCCACTTTCGTGTCCCGGCAAGAGCATTACAAGCAAACCCCGGAGATGGTGGCGGAGCATATCCACGAGACCGGCGTGCGCCGCGCCCCCAAGGCTTTTCTCAACTTGACCCGGGTGGACAACCTTAAAAGTTTCGACGACGTTCTCGGCCTCCTGTTCCTGGCGACACCGGACATCCTGTCCGGCCTCGCGGCTTGGGCGTTTTTCGACAACAACGCCCCGGACGCCGTGACAAGCCGCTTCGGCTCGGGCTGCTCGTCCACCATCTCGGAGACCGTCGCGGAAAACGAGAGGGGCGGCCGCCGCACGTTCGTGGGCCTGCTCGACCCGTCGGCCCGCCGCCATGTTTCCGAATCGTTTCTAAGCTTCGCCGTTCCCATGTCCCGCTTCAAGGAAATGTACCGCACCATGCGGGATAGCTGCCTTTTCAACACCCGCGACTGGAACCGCATCAAAGAACGCATACAGGCAAGCGAGATACTCAACGAGATGAAATAAAGTAATCGCAAAGTAAGACAAAGTGGAGGCAAGGCTGCGGGAAAGAAAACTGGTTCCCCCCCGCAGTCCAGCCTCCACGCGGCGGCCTTATTCCTGAACGAAGGGTTTGAGGCCCTTCACCGCCTCGGCCGCCGTGATGCGCTTGCCGCCATTGTCCAGGTCGATAAGGACATAGCGGTCGTTGCCCATGCCGAGTTCCTTCATGTAGGACAACTGGCGCAACCCGTGACGGCTCTCGATGCGCTCCACCAAATCATGGTGCTCCGCTTCCGTCATGGCGTAAATCAAGTCCACGCACGCCTGGTCGAGAGCCAGAATGTCGGTGGAAGAAAGAATGCCCACGTTGGGCGTCACCACCGGCGCAGCCATCACTCCCTCGCAGTCGCAGGAGACGGACATGTTGCGCATCACGTTGACATACGTGATGTGTTTCCCGAAATGGTCCACCACGGCCTTGGTCGATTCCGTCATGCGCTCCATGAACTCCTCCTTGGCGATGTCCCATTGGTCGTCCTGTCCGGGTGTGGTGTGAATCCAAGCCTTGCCCACGCGTCCGTCCGCGCATCCGATGCCAATGTTCTTGTTGCTGCCTCCGAAACCGCCCTGGGTGTGGCCCTTGAAATGGGTGAGCACCACAAGCGAGTTGTAGTCGACCAAATGGCCGCCCATGGACATCTTGTCAAACCACTTGCCCCCGATCACGGGCAGCGTCACCGTGTCCTGCTCGTCCAAAATATCCACGGGACAGAAGGTCCATCCGTTCACCTCCAGCGTCTTGCGATGCTGCTCCGTGGTGTAGCGGTCGCCCTCGTAATACGTGTTGGTCTCCACGATAACGGCATCCGGCAAATCTTTCTGCAACAAGGCCTTCACCCATTCCCGGGGAATGATGTTGGGACCGTTCTGCTCGCCCGTGTGCAACTTCACCCCCACGCGCCCCTCGATGTTCGCGCTCACCTGCTCGTAAGCCTTGATAAGCCCCTCCGGGCCAAGCTCGCGGGTGAAATAAACAATCGACTCGTTGCCCTCGCGCTTCTCGTACGGCACATACTTGTTCCCGTCCTCTCCCGGCTCGGGCTTCCGCTCCGGCTCTTTCGCCGTCTGTGCGATTGCCGCTGCTCCCACAACCAACAATCCCACAATCATCGTGACTTTTCCATGTTTCATAATCGACATTATTTTAATTTACACGCAAATATAGCCAGATTCTTCCACAATGCGAATACCCTCATGACGGATATTTCTACCCAAATCTTTGATTTCCCCGACCTGCTTTCTCCGACAAGGCGGACGCGCCTCCCGGCAAACGTGTACGCCCCTTCGGAACAAAGTTTTTTCGACCCCACGGTAGGAAAATCCGGAGAATTGCCTAAATTTGCACAATTTTTAATCAACACGAAAAAGACAACAGCTATGGCAATCTATTTAGACGACGTATCAAGAACGTTCGGGGAGTACCTGCTGATTCCCGGTTTGACCACCAAACAATGCACCCCGAACAATGTTTCACTGAAGACACCTCTTGTGAAATTCAAAAAAGGAGAAACTCCCGCGATTGAGCTGAATATTCCCTTCGTCTCGGCGATCATGCAATCTGTCTCGGACTCGGGATTGGCCATAGCGCTTGCCCGCAACGGGGGCTTGTCTTTCATATTCGGCTCGCAACCCATCGAGTCGCAGGCAGAGATGGTGCGCAAAGTGAAGAAATTCAAGGCCGGATTCGTCACCAGCGACTCCAACATCACCCCGGAGAACACCCTGGCCGACGTGCTCGCTCTCGTGAAACGGACGGGCCACACCACCATGGGAGTGACCCACGACGGCACGCCCAACGGACGGCTGCTCGGCATGGTGACGAGCCGCGACTACCGGGCCGAGAAAGACCCGCTGGACAAAAAGGTGAAGGACTTCATGACCCCCTTCGCCAAACTCACCGTCGGCACGCTGGGCATATCCCTCTCCGACGCGAACCAAATCATCTGGGAGCACAAGCTCAACACGCTCCCCATCATCGACAAAGACCAGAACCTGGCCTACTTCGTCTTCCGGAAGGACTACGACAGCCACAAGGACAATCCCAAAGAACTGCTGAATCCCCGCGACAAGAAGCTGCTCGTGGGCGCCGGCATCAACACCCGGGACTATAAAGAGCGCGTGCCCGCCCTTGTGGACGCCGGAGTGGACGTCCTCTGCGTCGACTCGTCCGACGGGTTCTCCGAATGGCAGCGGGAGACGATAGAATGGATAAAGCGGGAATACGACGGCAAAGTGCTCGTCGGAGGCGGGAACGTCGTGGACCAGGAAGGCTTCAACTTCCTCGTCGAGGCGGGAGCTGACTTCGTGAAAGTGGGCATCGGCGGCGGTTCCATCTGCATCACCAGAGAACAGAAAGGCATCGGCCGCGGACAAGCCACCGCCGTCATCGACGTGGCCGCCGCACGCGACAAATACTTCAAGGAGACGGGCGTCTATGTGCCCATCTGCAGCGACGGAGGCATCGTGCACGACTACCACATGGTGCTCGCCCTCGCCATGGGAGCCGACTTCCTCATGATGGGCCGCTACTTCGCCCGTTTCGACGAGTCGCCCACCAAACGCCTCGTCGTCGGCGGCACGTATGTCAAGGAATACTGGGGCGAAGGCTCCAACCGCGCCCACAACTGGCAACGCTATGACATGGGCGGAAGCGAGTCGCTCAAGTTCGAGGAAGGCGTGGACAGCTACGTCCCCTACGCCGGCAAACTGAAAGACAACCTCGACGTCACGCTGGGCAAGATACAGTCCACCATGTGCAGCTGCGGCGCCACGTCCATCCACGACCTGCAACAGCACGCCAAAATCACCCTCGTCTCCTCCACCAGCATCGTGGAAGGCGGAGCGCACGACGTGATTCTGAAAGAACACAATTAACCATTAATCCTATATTTAACCCGAACAAGCCGCCGCGGTTCCCGCGGCGGCTTGTTTCATCCCTGCCGGGCGGCCCGCAGGATTCTCGGAAAATAAAAAGAGAATATCGCCGCACAACAAACGGCCGCCGTGAAGTCAGACAACGCCTCCGCCCCGTACACGCCCATCACGCCCCAAAAGCGGGGCAGCAACAAGGCGAGCGGCACCAACAGAATCACCTTCCGCAGCAAGGCTATGAACACCGAAATCCTCGCCTGCCCCAAGGCCACGAACATATTCTGGCACGCCCGCTGCAAACCGAATATCGTCATCCCGGCCAGAAACACCGGCATGACATCCGCCACCAGCCTCCGCAACGCCGCGTCGTCAGTGAACACGGCCGCCACCGCCGACGGGAAAGCAATCATCAGCGACACGCACGCCAGATTGAACAAAAACATGACCGTCACCACCACCCGGAAACACTCCTTCACCCGCTCCAGGTTACGGTGCCCGTAATTATAGCTGACCACCGGGATAAACCCTTGCGCGAACCCTGTCAGCGGCACGCTCACGACGAGCATCGCACTCTGCATGATGGCCAGCGCGCTCACGTGGATGTCCCCGAACCGCTCCAGCGAGCCGTTCAGCACAAACCCCACGAGGCTCTCCGTGCTCGCCATGATAAAAGGCGAGACGCCCAAAGCCAACGTCGCCCCCAACACCCGCCAATCCGGCCTCATGTTGCCCGTCCGCAACCTCAGCGACGCCCGCCTCGACGCCAAAAAGCCGACCACCCAGGCCGCGCTGCAAGCCTGCGAGATAATCGTGGCCCAAGCCGCCCCCTTCACGCCCATGCCGAACGTGAAAATGAAGAGCGGGTCGAGCCCGATGTTCAACGCCGCCCCTATCAGCACGGAGCACATCGCCACGCCCGGCCGCCCCTGCGTGTTGATAAACGTATTCAGCCCCACCGACACCTGCACGAACAGCGTCCCGAGCAAATAAACCGACAAATAATCCTCCGCGTAACCTATCGTGCGCTCCGAAGCCCCAGTGAACAGCAGCACCGGCTCCATAAAACAATAGGCCAGCACGGAAGTCACCACCGTGAACGCCACGAGCAACACGAACCCGTTACCCAGAATCAAGCCCGCGCGCTCCCGGTCGCCCCTCCCAAGGGCGATGGCCGCCAAGGGCGCGCCTCCCGACCCCACGATGGCCGAAAAAGCGGAAATCAGCACAATCACCGAATTCGTCACCCCGATCCCCGCCAAAGCGTCCGTCCCTATGCCGGGAATATGCCCGATGTAAATCCGGTCCACTATGCTGTACAACAAATTCACCAACTGAGCCGCCACGGCCGGCAACGCCATGCGGAACACCAGCGGCAACATCGGGTCGGTGCCCAACCGCTCCTCATAAACATTGCTCATTATGCGCCTCCCTCCTTACAAATACCTCACCTCCTTGAACCCGCACACGCGCCTCCGCCCCTCCGCGTCGAGCAACACCAACCGCCCGAACTCGTCGACACCGCAAATCGAGGCCTCGAAACGCTCCCCCCCGTCGCTCTCCCAGCGGTGGACCCCCTCCCGGCGGTAAAGGAAGCGCAGGAAATCGCTCTCGAGCGAGGCGTAATCGCCCACGGCGCGGTAGCGGTCGGCAAGGCAGCCCAGCAATTGCTCCAAAGCCTCGCCGAGGGGCAGCTCCCTCCCCGTCAGCTGCCAAAGGGACACGGGGTTGGGCGCGTCTGAGAGGAAGCGCCGCTGGTTGACGTTCACCCCAATGCCGCAAAGCGACATCCCGACACGGGCCCCCAGTATCGTGTGCTCAATCAGGATGCCGGAAATCTTGCGGTCGCCCACGTAAATGTCGTTCGGCCACTTCACCGAACACCCCTCCACGTGGCGGGCGACGAAATCGCGCGTCGCAAGGGCCACGGCCATCGACACGGCGAACTGCTCCGCCGCCGGCAGCCCCTCCGGCCGCAACACCGCCGTCAGCGAGAGGTTGCGCCCCGGCTCGCTTTCCCACCGGTTGCCCACCTGCCCCCGCCCGGCGCTCTGGCGGTAGGTCAGAATGACCGTCTTGTCCCTCAGCTCCTCTTGCGGCAGCCGCGCCGCCTCGGAGTTCGTGGAGTCCAGCTCGTCGTACTCCATCACCCGAAATCCGCATACCTCGTATTCTCTCATGTTTTTCCCCTTTTTTACAACACCGCGAAATTACGCCAATTCCGCAAATAAGCAAAGCGAAGCCGCGGCAAGGCGGCGGAAAGAGCAAGAACGGAAGCGCCGGAGGAGCGCCGCCGCCTGTCCCGGAACGGCAGCGGAAACCGCCCCGGAGGCAAACAAGGCCTCGTCCACAAAACATTATTTCATCAATATTACACATCAATTGTTTCCAACCGTAAACGCATGCCCCCGAACGCCCCCTCCCTCCCTTTCCCTTGGCCAACGCAAAGCTCAAAACATTAGCCAATAAACCATTACTCACCTCCACCAGCAAGTGAGGTCGAGGTGACGAGCAGGTGACGAGCAGATGAGTAAACCCGAGGAAAAGGGGGGATGGCGGCACGGACAAAACGTTAAACAAGGCAAACATAAACTAACACAAAAGAAAAGAAGAGAAAGAACGGCGAGGCGGAAGCCTCCGCGCGAGGAGCGACACAAGCGGAAAGGTGGTATAAATACCCCGCGGGATTTGGGTATTTGGGCGGATGGGGAGGCGGCGGGGAGGGGGTATTTTTGCAGGAGACAAATTATGTGAACGCGAATCATGGGAGAAATATTGAAAAGGTTACACGAGGACATCCACTTCATCGAGGGTCTGAACAGTTGCATGAACTGCGGGGTGTGCACGGCGATATGCCCGGCGGCGGAGTTCTACAACTACGACCCGCGGGTGGTGGTGGAGACGGTGCAGCGGGGGGACGAGGGGGAGATAGAGCGTCTGCTGGAGAGCGACACGATTTGGTATTGCGGGGAGTGCATGTCGTGCAAGACGCGGTGCCCGCGGTGCAACACGCCGGGGCTCGTCATCATGGGGCTGCGGCGGGTGTCGCAGGAGCTGGGGTATTTCACGCGCTCGGAGAAGGGGCGGCAGCAGTACGCGCTGAAGCACGTGATCGGGGAGTCGGTGCTGAAGCGGGGGTATTGCGTGACGCCGGACCTGGTGAGGCCGGAGATGCATCCGGAGCAGGGGCCGGTGTGGGAGTGGGTTTACGAGCACATGGACGCCGTGTACGAGCGGACGCACGGCAACCTGCGCAAGCCGGGGGCCGGGGCGCTGCGGGCGGTGGACGAGGAGAGCATGGGGGAGCTGCGGCGCATTTTCGACGTGACGGGGGGGACGGAGTTCCTGGAGCACATCGAGGCGTGCTCGCGCGAGGAGGCGCGGAGGGAGGGGATGGACCTGGAGGAGGGGTATTTTCTGCGCACGTACATGGAGAACAGCGACAATCACCAGTAAATCGGCAAGGTTATGAAATTGGAAGGAAAAGAACAGATATGGAAGGACTACCAGAAGGAAATCGCCGACGACCGGTATTATTACGCCCGGAGCTGCATCCGGCAGACGTTTTTCCCGGGGTCGGAGTGGGCCTATCTGGACATTTTGAGGAACAGGCTGGGGAAGGACGTGATGGACGACCCGAGGCACACGACGTGCACGGGGATAGGGTACCACTCGGACGTGGTGCCGGCGCAGACGATAATGACGGTGGTGGCGCGGCATTTCGCGCTGATGACGGAGGCGGGGTACGAGAACATCACGCCGTCGTGCATCACGTCGTTCGGGATTTACACGGAGATTCTGGAGACGTGGGCGCACCATCCGGAGGTGGAGGAGCAGGTGAGGGAGTATTTGTGGAAGGCGACGGGGCGGGAGTTCAAGAAGCCGCGGAATCTGGCGCACACGTCGGACATCATTTACAAGTTCCGCGGCGAAATCGCCGCGCGGGCGCGGCACCGGCTGGTGGACGCGCACACGGGACGGCCGCTGCGGGGGGTGGACCACATCGGGTGCCACTACGCGAAGATGTTTCCCTCGAAAGGCATCGGGGGGGCCGAGTTCCCGGCGGTGCTGTCGGGGATGATCACGGCCTGGGGGGGCGAGGCGGTGGACTATCCTGAGCGGCGGCACTGCTGCGGCTTCGGGTTCCGGCAGTATCTGGTGATGGCGAACCGGGGATACTCGGTGGCGAACTCGAAGAAGAAGTTCGAGTCGATGCGGCCTTACGAGCCGGACTTCATCGTAGCGAACTGCCCGGGGTGCGCGATGTTCCTGGACAAGTGGCAGTACACCATCAGCGAGATGGAGGGGACGACGTACGGGGCGAACGGGTACGGGATTCCGGTGCTGACGTACGAGGAGCTGGCGGGGCTGGTGCTGGGGTACGACCCGTGGGAGCTGGGGCTCCAGATGCACCAGGTGGCGGTGGAGCCGCTGCTGGACAAGATGGGGGTGGCCTACGACCCGGAGGCGAAGTATCTGACGCGGGACGGGAAGGAAATGGGGCGGCCGAAATGCCCCACTTATTTAAAGGTTTGACGCATGAAAGGAACTGTCATTATCATAGGGGGAGGCCCGGCGGGCTGCGAGGCGGCCCACCAACTGGCCGAGAAGGGGTGCCGGGTGCACCTGGTGGAAAAGAACAACGAGACGGGGGGCAACCTCAACAATTGGTACCAACTTTTTCCCGACAGGAAGGAGGCGGAGAGCGTGAGGGGGTACCTTCGGCGGCGGGTGTCCCGTCCGGGCGTGGAGTTTCACGCGGGGACGGAGCCGAGGACGACAAGCCGGAGGCCGCAGGGCGGGTTCGCCGTGGAGCTGACGGACGGAAGCCTGGTGGAGGGCGACGCGCTGCTGGTGGCGACGGGGTTCAGGACGTTCGACGCGGCGAGGAAGGAGGAGTACGGCTACGGCATTTACGAGAACGTCATCACGTCGGTGGAGCTGGAGAATCTTTTCGCCAACCACGAGGTGCGCACGTCGCGGGGCGAGACGCCGCGGCGGGTGGGCATCATCCACTGCGTGGGGTCGCGCGACGAGAAGGTGTGCAATTACCACTGCTCGAAGGTGTGCTGCGTGACGGGGGTGAAGCAGGCCATCGAGCTGCGGGAGATGCTTCCGGAGGCGGAGGTGTTCTGCTTTTACATGGACATGCGGATGTTCGGGCCGGGATACGAGGAGATGTACCGGGAGGCGCAGGAACGGCACAACATCAAGTTCGTGCGGGGGCGGCTGTCGGAGGCAGCCGAGAACCAGGAGAAGCAGTTGCAAATCAAGGTGGAGGACACGCTGGTGGGCCGCCCGTTGCGGATGACGCTCGACCTGATGGTGCTGCTGGTGGGGATGGAGGCGTCGGAGGGCAGCCGGAAGATGGCCTCCGCGCTGGGGCTGGAGCTGGCCCCCAACGGTTTCATCCGCCCCGCCGACCCGCACTGGGGGACTAACCTGACGGGGGCGGATGGCGTGTTCGTGGCGGGGAGCTGCACGGCGCCGATGAGCCTGACCGACACGCTGGCGGACGCCCGCTCGGCGGCGGACAGCATAACGGAGTATCTGGACGCGAAAGAATCGAGGGAGCCATGAACTTTTGGGGATTCAAGATATCGGAGACCCGGAGCATCAATTACGACGCGAACGAGAGGGGGATGGCCGAGCGCATGGAGCAAGAGGCGCCGAGCAGCAAACTGTGCATCGGGTGCGGGGGATGCACGGCGGGATGCACGGCGGGGGCCTTGACGGAGTTCAACATCCGGCGCCTGCAAATGCTCGCCAAGCGGGGCGAGGAGCGGGAGGCCCGGGAGCGGCTGGGGCGGTGCATGCTGTGCGGGAAGTGCCTGCTGGTGTGCCCCCGGGGGGTGGAGACCCGGAAAATGATTCTCTCCATGATGAATTACATTAAGAACAATCCGAAATAAGAACGCCATGTACTATTACGACAACTTTGTTTTGCCTTTCACCATCGGACTCGCGGCCCTGCTCGTGTATCTCATTGTCCGCTATTACAAGTGGATACGGAGTTTCCCGCGGGTGGACCAGCTGAAAATCCGCCGGGGGCTGTTCTCGCGGCAGACGGCGCGGTCCGTGAAGGAGGTGTTCATGGAGAGCCTGCTCCACCACAAGATATTCCGGACGAACCCGGTGCTGGGCTACATGCACATGACGTTCGCCTTCGGCTGGTTCCTGCTCATCATTTTCGGGAAAATCGAGTCGATGGTGTACCACACAAGCGCGTTCAACCCGATTTACTTCGCCATCTTTTTCCGGTATTTCCACCCGGCGAAGGAGACGTTCCCCGGAAGCGAGACGTTCGCCTTCATCATGGACCTGATTCTGTCGTTCCTGCTGCTGGGCGTGCTGCTGGCCGTCACGAAGCGGTTCTACTCGAAGATGTTCGGGATGAAGAAGACGACGAGGCAGCGGCCCTACGACCTGGTGATTCTGACGACGCTGTGGCTCATTTTCCCTGCCCGCTTCATCGCCGAGAGCTTCACGGCGGGAGCGAACGGGGGCGGCAGTTTCCTCACGCACAACGCCGGGGAAATGTTCGCCAGCTTCCTTCCGGTGGCCGACCTGTCGTACGGGGCGTGGTGGACGTACTCGTCGCTGCTGGGGTTGTTTTTCCTGCTGCTGCCGTGGTCGCGCTACATGCACATCCCGACGGAGATGGTGTACATTTTCCTGAAGAACTGGGGGGTGGAGCAACGCAAGGCGTACAACGGCTTCAGCGAGCTGCAGACGAACGCCTGCTCGCGGTGCGGCATCTGCATCAACACGTGCCAGCTGAACACTTCCTGCGGCATTAACGACACGCAGCCGGTGTATTTCCTGCGCCGGCTCCGCAACGGCGAGCCATACGCCGCGCAGGCCGAGGACTGCCTGCTGTGCGGGCGGTGCGAGGCGTCGTGCCCCGTGGGCCTCGACCTCAACGCCATCCGGCTCAGCAAACGCCCCGACATCACCCGCGTGACGAAGGAGTCCTACGCCTACGTCGCGCCGGCCAAGGCGAAGCCGGCCCGGGTGGCCTACTTCGCCGGGTGCATGGGACACCTCACGCCGTCCGTCATCCGGTCGATGCGCGGCCTCTTCGAACGGGCCGGGGTCGACTACTCGTTCATCGACGAGGAGGCGGGAGTGTGCTGCGGAAGGCCGCAGGCGCTCACGGGCAACTGGAAAGCCGCCAAGGTCATCATGGACAAGAACCAGAAGCGCATAGAATCGTCCGGGGCGGAAATCCTCGTGACCTCCTGCCCCATCTGCTACAAGACGTTCCGCGAGGATTACACGCTGCGGGTGAAAATCATGCACCACACGGAATACATCGCCCGACTAATCGAGGAGGGCCACTTGAGCGTGAGGATGAACGAGGGGCTGCGGACGGTGTTCCACAATCCCTGCGAGCTGGGCCGGGGCTGCGGCGTGACGGAGGCACCGGAGAAAGTGATCGGACAAGTGAGCCACAGAATCCCGACGGCCTACGACGGCAAAAAGTCGCTCTGCTGCGGCGGAAGCCTCGCCAACACGGCCATCGACTTCGGGCAAAAGAACAAAATCAGCGCCGACGCCGTGGCCGCCTACGCGGCCTACCGGCCGGACGTCATCGTCACGGCCTGCCCCCTCTGCAAGAAGACGCTGGGCAAGACCTCCCCCGACATTCCCGTGCGGGACATCGCCGAACTCGTGGCGGAGGCGTGAGGCGATGCCGCAAGCCATGCGATTCCTACCGTGTCGCCGCCCGGTTGCCGGGGGGACGCTGCCCCTTTCCCGCATATCATCCCTGGATATCCCCTGAAACGCATAAGCGACCACCCGGAAAGGCGGTAGCACCCATGCCCCGGCGGCCCGCCTTGCGGCACCAGAGCAGAGAGAGCCGGCGACCGGACGTCCCCAGTACAGGCGCGGAAAGAATGCCGGAACGCGGAAGGGCAAAAGCAGACAATCATACCCCTCCGTCTGCTTCGCATCCACCTCCCCTGCCTCAGGGGAGGAGTTCAAACACCCGAACGGCAACACCATCCAACTCTCCCCTAAAATATCTCAAGGAAAGAGTCACAGAACAATGCCTTTCAGCGTGCCGGACCGTGCCCGGCAAGAGGGTGTGTCGAAATAACCAATTAATACTCCTCTGGCGGCTTTGCCGCCACCTCCCCTATTTTAGAGGAGGAGTTGCAGAACAATGATATTCAGCAAAATAACTTTGCTCCGCAAACTCTTCCCCTAAGGTAGGGGAAGTACCCCGAAGGGGGGTAGGGGTATGAACATCACATTTCGACACACT
>CALUHX010000090.1 GCA_944320555.1 uncultured Butyricimonas sp.
TTTTGGCCAAAAAGACAAGATAAATGTTTGTAACATGAACGAAAAACTCTATATTTGCACCGTCAAATCGACTTTGGTTCGGTAGCTCAGTTGGATAGAGCAACAGCCTTCTAAGCTGTGGGTCCGGGGTTCGAATCCCCGCCGGATCACCTCTCAAAATCAAGGAGTTGCAATCAAAAGCAACTCCTTTTTTATTTGAAGTGGACATGTTTACAGGGGAGACAGAAGATGATTTGTGGTTTCTATGTGATTGAAAATGTGGACAATTTGTCTTTTTCTTGGCGAAAAGTTGGCAGAAAAATGGACATTCTTGCAGTAGAGTGGAGGATAAATGGGCTTTTTCGAGGGTGGCATGTGAATTGCAATAACCCTCAGTGAATTTGGGTTTGAAAAAGCCCGGATTCAAACAAAGATTTGAAAGTAAAACTAAATTATAGGAGGATTTAATTATGATGCCGATTAGAAAATCACAAAACTGGTTGCCTGGTATATTTAATGACTTCTTTGGTAACGAATGGGTAACAAAAGCAAACGCCACGGCTCCTGCGATTAATATCTTTGAGAGCGAAAATGCTTACGAGGTAGAGGTTGCTGCTCCGGGGTTGACGAAAGATGATTTCAAGATTCGGATTGATGAAGACAATCAATTGATTGTTTCCATGGAAAAGAAACAAGAACAGAAGGAGGATAAAAAAGAGGGACGTTACTTGAGACGCGAGTTCTCTTACACTCAATTCCAACAAACCATGATTTTGCCTGACGACGTGGAGAAAGACAAAATTGAAGCGAAAGTTGAACATGGCGTGCTGAAGGTCAACATCCCGAAACGGAAAATTGAAGAAGAGCCGAAGAACGAAAGACAAATTGAAATCAAATAACTTTCTGAACGATAAAGAGAGCCGTCCGAACACTTATTCGGACGGTTTTTTTTGTTCCCATCCCTATTATGGGGGATTTGGACATGATGATATCCCCCATAATGGGGATATCCGATTTCATTCCCATGTGCTACCTTTGCATAAAATCATAATTAAATGAGGATATGCTTGGTAATGAATCGATAATTTCTAATATTTGCAATAAAAACGAATATATGGAAGCACGTCTTTTTACTGCCGACATGAAATTAGCGGAAGTTATACACATTGATTATCAGCTGTTGTTGTTGTTGCCCCGCTTTGGGATGAATTTGGGATTTGGAGACAAGACCGTGCGGGAATGGTGCGACAAGAGCGGGGTTTCTTGTCGGCTTTTCTTGATGATTTGCAATGTCTATAACTGCGGGCAATACTTGCCGGGGGAGGAAGAAATAGAGGAAATCGATGTGGACCAATTGATTGCTTATTTGAAACGCTCGCATCTTTACTATTTGGACAATCGTCTGGCTGCGATAGAACAAAAGTTGAACGATATCGGAGAGACTTGTCCTGTGGAACATCGCCAGATATTGAACCGTTTTTTCGAGGGATATAAGAATGAAGTGATAAGTCATTTTGAATATGAGGAAAGGACCGTTTTCCCCTATATCCTTGATGTCACGGTCGGTTCCCGGCCCAAAGACTATAGGATAGAGGTTTTCAAGGAGAACCACAGCAATATCGACGATAAATTGAATGACTTGAAAAACATCATTATGAAATATTTGCAAGGAAGCGCCCGGGGGGAAGAGAAAATAAATCTTCTGTTCGACATCTTTTCGTTGGAAGAGGACCTAAGCAAGCATTCTTTGATAGAGGATAAAATTCTTGTTCCGTTCGTTTTGAAACTAGAGCAGCGTTATGACAAAGAGTAGCAGACATTACAGGGTTGTCATTGTGGAGCCGTCTATTATCATTTCCACCGGTTTGAAATATCTGATAGAACTCAAAAAAGAGTTTGAAGTGAGCGCCATCATAGCCGACTATTACCATTACACGGAGAAGATAAACCATTTGCTTCCTGACGTGATTATCATTAATCCCTCGGTGGTGGATGTGAAGAAGCGTCAACATTTGGAAGAGATATTCACAGAGTTGAAAGAAACGGCGTTCATCGCATTGATTTATCAATACATAGAGCCTGAGGTCGTGAAACAGTTCCATGCCGTGATAGACATTTCGGACGATGGAGAACGGATTGCTCAGAAACTGTTGCATGCCATTGATGCTGTGAACGCTCCGCCGGACGCTGCGGAAAAGAATGAGTTGTCGGATAGGGAAAAGGAGGTGCTCATTGCTTTGGCGCGGGGAAAAATAAACAAAGAGATTGCCGAGATGTATCACATTTCCGTCCATACGGTCATCACGCATCGGAAAAATATCATTCGTAAAACGGGCATCAAATCCATTTCCGGGCTTACCGTTTACGCCATATTGAACAACCTCATCAGTATTAATGATGTCGAGTGAGAAAAGGAGGAGAAAAATCCCCATTATAGGGGATTGTGAGGACGGGAACGGGAGGTTATATTTGTAAAGTCAATGAGAAGTAAAAATTGATTTCTTTTCAACGTAAGCCATTAGAGAAAAGTTTTGTCACAGAAAACTCCTGAGTTGTGAAACTAAGGAGTTTTTCTTTTGTCCGTCGGCGTTCACTCTTGCTGCATGATTTTGCTGCCGTGCGACGCGATGCCGTACAATACGAGCGTCAACAGAATAAGAATGGCGATGAACCATTGCCATCCGAAATGGTCCAAGACGATGCCTGTGCTCCATCCCCAAAAGCTGGACCCCAAGTAATAGCAAAGCAAATACATGGAAATGGCCACGGAACGTTTTGAGAGACTGTAGTCGCTTACGACCCGGTTGCAAGTCACGTGGACCACGAAAAAATTAAACGTGAAGAGAGCCAGCCCTAACGTCACTATCCAGAAATTCGGAATATAAAGTAGCAAAAGAGCTGGCACGGAGATTAACACGATGGCGCGCAATACGCTGAAGTGATTAAACATGCTGTCGAGTTTTGCTGTCGCAAGAGAACCGAACACGCCGAAGGTGTACATCAGATAAATGTAGTGGATTAAGTCGGGCGAAAAATTGAACGGTTCTTTGACGAGGTAAAAACCCATGTAATTGTACAGACTCACGAATATGCCCAACATCAACGACCCGCACAAGTAAAACGGGATGAGTTTGCGGGATGTGATTAGCGACAGGTCGGCCACGATGAGCGATTTGAAATTTTCCCGCTTGGGCGTGAAATTTTGGGACCGGGGACTGAATGTCAGAAAAAGCAGGGCGAACGCCGCACACAGCAGGCCTAACGACAGCGAGGCGACTCTCCATGAGAACTCTGCCGCCAGATAGGACGAGATGACCCGTCCCATCATGCCTCCGATGGCGTTTCCTGCGATATATAGCCCCGTGATTTTGTTCTTGTTCTTGGCTTGTACCTCCTCGGAGATGTATGCCAATGACACCGAGGTCGCGCCCGAAAGCAGGAATCCCTTTAGCGCGCTCAGGGCCACCAACGGAAAGAAGGAGGGCGAATATGAACACCCTATGGAGGTCAGCGACGAGGCGAGCAGGGCGAAGCTGATGAGTTTCTTGCGGGATATGCTGTCCGCCATGAACATGGCCACGCACAGTCCTGCGACCATGCCGAGGGTGGAGAAAGAAACGGCCAGACTGCTGTGGCTGGCTGTCAACCCAAATTCGCGCGCTAAGTCCGGAAGCAATGGTTGAAAATAGTATAATTGTGCGAAACAGGAGAATCCCGACAAAAAGGCACAAATGGAAATGACGATGTCTTTCTTTGTGCTTGCCTCTTTTGCGATTTTTGTGTTCTTCATGCTCAGTGGTTTTTCACGCTCTGTTTGGGGCGTTTCGGTTTGCGGGCGCAAAGGTAATCATTCTTTGGCCTCGTTGTATCTTGGGGGGGAGAGATTGCCGTGATTCGGGGAAACCTTGGCCTGTCGACCGGTTGTGAGAGGCGGGGACGAAGAGATAAAAAAGAAGATGGACCGGAATGGCCCATCTTTTTTTATGGAATGTGTGCTGAACGTCGGGCATTACCATGCGAACATGGGCCTGTCGTTCATCATTTCGTTCACGTTTTTCTTCACTTTGGCGATAAGCTCCGTGTTGTCAATGTCGCACAGAATGCTGTCAATCATGTCCACGATGACCGGCATGTCCTCTTCCTTCAGCCCGCGAGTCGTGATGGCTGGCGTTCCGACGCGCAATCCGGACGTGGAGAACGGGGTCCGCGTGTCGAACGGCACCATGTTCTTGTTGATGGTGATGTCGGCCAAAACCAGTGTGTTCTCGGCTTTCTTTCCGGTCAAGTCCGGCAGTTTCGTGCGCAGGTCGATAAGCATGGAGTGATTGTCCGTGCCTCCGGAAACCACCTTGTACCCTTTGTCCATAAAAGCTTGAGCCATGGCTTTGGAGTTGGCCAGCACTTGTTTCACGTATGCCGTGTAGTCGTCGGTCAGAGCCTCGCCGAAAGCCACCGCCTTGGAAGCGATCACGTGCTCGAGCGGTCCGCCTTGTTGTCCGGGGAACACGGCCGAGTTGATGATTTGGGACATCATCTTGGTGACTCCCTTGGGTGTTTTCAAACCCCACGGGTTCTCGAAATCTTTCGGGAGAAGAATCATGCCGCCGCGCGGTCCGCGGAGAGTCTTGTGCGTTGTGGTCGTCACGATGTGGCAATATTCCATCGGGTTGTTCAACAATCCTTTGGCGATTAATCCGGCGGGGTGGGAGATGTCGCACATCAGGAGAGCGCCCACTTTGTCGGCGATCTCACGCATGCGTTTGTAATCCCAGTCGCGGGAATATGCGGAGGCTCCGGACACGATCATTTTGGGTTTGTGTTCCAAAGCCAGTCTTTCCATTTCGTCGTAATCCACTCTTCCCGTGTCTTCTTTCACGTGGTAGGGAATCGGTTTGTAGTTGATTCCGGACAGGTTGACTGGGGATCCGTGGGAGAGGTGTCCTCCATGGGCCAGGTCAAGTCCCAGGAACGTGTCGCCCGGCTTCATGCAAGCGAAGAACACGGCGGCGTTGGCTTGTGCGCCGGAGTGCGGTTGCACATTGGCGTATTCAGCTCCGAACAATTCGCACGCCCGGTCGATGGCCAGTTGCTCTGTCTGGTCCACGATTTGGCAACCTCCGTAATAACGGGCGCCGGGATATCCTTCGGCGTATTTGTTGGTGAGGCAGGAGCCCATGGCTTGCATTACTTGTTCACTCACGAAGTTTTCGGAAGCGATCAACTCGATTCCTTGTTTCTGACGTTGACCTTCTTTTGCGATGAGGTCAAAAATTTGAGTATCTCTTTTCATTATCTGATTTTTTGATGATTCATATTTGAATTACTCGCAAATTTATAGCAAACCCTCGGATTGGCAAAGCAATTTGTCACTTTTTTTCTTGAGAGATTGAAACGTTTCCCGGTTCGTGTTTTTGGGGATCGGGGTGGGAGGCCGTTTGAGGCTTGAAGCCGATTTAAAGTTGAGACAATCTCGATTCAAAGTCGATGCCTGTCGTTTTTGATAAGATTTCCACTCCTGCTTTTCCGGGCGGCCGGACTGTTTTTCTTCTCCAGTGCGGTAGAAGCGGGCATAAAAACACCCCGGCAAGTCGTTCGGCCCGCCGGGGTGTTGTCAAGTTATTGATTAGCCGCCAAAGTTATCGTACATTACGTTCTCGTCTGGAACGCCTAAGTTATACAACATTTCGGTGACGGCCTTGATCATCATTGGAGGTCCGCACAAATAGTATTCGATATCTTCCGGATTCTCGTGGTTTTTCAGATAGTTCTCGAAAATCACCTTGTGTACGAATCCCGGTTTGTAGGCCACGCCGGCGGCGTCCGCTTCCGGGTCCGGTTTGTCGAGAGCCAAGGTCCAATGGAAATTCGGGTTTTGCTCCTGAATCTCGTTGAATTGGTCCACGTAAGGAGCCTCTTTCAAGGCGCGGGCGCCGTACCAGAAGGTCACTTTGCGTTTGGTGTGCATCGTGTGGAAGAGGTTGAAGATGTGCGAGCGCATGGGGGCCATTCCGGCGCCTCCGCCGATGAACATCATCTCGTTGTTTGTGTCTCTTAGGAAGAACTCGCCGTAGGGGCCGGAGATTGTCACCTTGTCGCCCGGCTTGCGGGAGAATATGTAGGACGAGCAGATTCCCGGGTTCACGTTGGCGAATCCGCCAGTGGCTTTGTCGAATGGCGGGGTGGCGATACGGATGTTCAGCATGATGATATTGCCTTCCGCGGGGGAGTTCGCCATGGAGTAGGCGCGGTAGGTGGCTTCCGGGTTGTGCATCTTCAAATTGAACATTTTCATGCGCTCCCAGTCGCCCTTGTATTTCTCGTCGATGTCGAAAGTGCTGAAATCCACGTCGATGGCCGGGACGTCAATTTGAATGTAACCTCCCGATTTGAACTTGAGGTTTTCACCTGCCGGCAATTTCACCACGAATTCTTTCAAGAAGGTGGAGATGTTGCGGTTGGAAACCACCTCGCATTCCCATTTTTTGATTCCGAGCACGCTTTCCGGGATTGTCATCTCGATGTTTTCTTTCACTTTCACTTGACAGGCCAGACGCCAGTTGCTGTGCTGTTGTTTGTAAGTGAAGAATCCGGTCTCTGTCGGCAGGATGGAACCGGCTCCGGATTGCACTTGGCAACGGCACATTCCGCATGAGCCTTTTCCTCCGCAAGCGGAAGGAAGGAAAATTTTTTGATTGCTGAGCGTGGAGAGCAGCGAGTTGCCCGGTTCGCTCGTGATGACGCGCTCGCCGCCGTTAATGCTCACTTGCACGTCTCCTTTGGCGGTCAATTTGGCTTTGGCGAATAGCAATATGCCCACCAGAATTAACGTGACAATCAAGAATACCACGATGCCGGTCGTGACGATTGCTGTATTGATTGCTAATACTATCATTTCTGTCGCTTTTTTATTTACTGTTTAGGTTGTCTGCTTTTTCTTCAATCTCCAAGTCCGCCTCGGCGATAGTGGTCGTGTTCTCGTCCGTTGTGGCTGGAACGGATTGCGTTGTTTCCGTTTTCTTGTCGTCGCCTTTCAGTTTGCTCAGGTCGATTCCCATGAAGCTCATGAAAGAAATGGACATCAGGCCGGTCACGATGAACGAGATGCCGATTCCGCGCAACGGGGCGGGAATATTGGAGTATTTCAATTTCTCGCGGATGGCGGCGATGCACACGATGGCCAGCAGCCAGCCGATTCCGGAACCCAGTCCGAAGGTCGTGGCCTCCCACACATTGGCGTATCCCCGTTGTTGCATGAACAGGGAGGCACCCATGATGGCGCAGTTCACGGCGATCAGCGGAAGGAAGATTCCCAGTTGATTGTACAACGCCGGAGCGAATTTTTCCACAATCATTTCCACCAATTGCGTCATGGCGGCGATGAGTGCGATGAAGATGATGAAGCTCAAAAAGCTCAAGTCGATGCCGGCGGCTTTGTCTCCCAGCAGCCAGTGCAACGCTCCCGCCTTCAGCACGTAATTGTCCAGCAGGTAGTTGACGGGCACCGTGATGACCAGCACGAAGATTACGGCGATACCCAAACCGAACGATGTTTTCACCGTTTTCGACACGGCAAGATATGAACACATACCCAAGAAGTAAGCAAATATCATGTTGTCGATGAAAATCGAACGGACAAATATGTCAAGTATTTTTTCCATGTGTTATCCTCCTATGGTTTACTTCTCAATTAAATCTTTGTTCTTCGCGCGGTGCGCCCAGATAATCAGTCCCACCAAAATCAACGAGGCCGCGGGCATAATCATCAACCCGTTGTTCATGTATCCGCCGCCGTTGGCCGCGTACCATCCTTGCGGGATGACCGAGTGTCCGAGCAGGGTGCCGGAGCCCAGCAGTTCGCGGAAAAAGCCCATGATGGCCAAGATTATCGTATAGCCAAGCCCGTTGCCGATACCGTCAAGTAAAGACGGCCACGGTTTGTTGGCCAAGGCGAACGCTTCGATGCGTCCCATGATGATACAGTTCGTGATAATCAATCCCACGTACACGGACAATTGTTTGCTCACCTCGTAGGCGTAAGCTTTCAGCACTTGGTCCACGATGATGACCAACGCCGCCACTACCACCAGTTGCACGATGATTCGGATACGGTTCGGGATGGTGTTGCGCAACAACGAAAGGATGACGTTTGAAAAAGCGGTCACCGCTGTCACGGACAATCCCATGACAAGCGCGTTTTCCAATTTCACGGTGACGGCGAGAGTGGAACAGATTCCTAAAATCTGCACGAGCACCGGATTGTTTCTGCTCAACGGCCCCAGCAGGTAGTCGAGGTTCTTTCCTGAAAATAGACTCATTTTATCTTTGTTTTAAAAATGGTTCGTAATAACTCAAATAACTTTTGATCATGGACTCCACGCCTTTGGAGGTCAGCGTTCCCCCCGAGATTCCGTCCACTTCGTGGACTCCGTTGGCGCCGCCCTTTACCACAAGCAGGCCCACCAGTTGGGTGTTGTCGAAAATCTCTTTTCCTTGGAATTGGTCTGTGAAGTGGGGCGTGGCGATTTCGGCTCCCAGGCCCGGAGTTTCTCCCGAGTGGTCAAAGAACGCACCGAACACGGTGTTTTTGTCCTCGTTCAAGGCGATGTAACCCCAAATGGGACCCCAAAGTCCTGCGCCATATACGGGCAGAATGTATTTTTTCGCTCCGTCCACTTCGGCCACGAACACGGGCAATTGCCGCTGATCGGCCGGTTTGGCGTATTCTCCGGCGACATCTATGTCAAAGGCGTCGCCTTCGCTTTGTTCCCCTTTGGAATTCACAACATATTGCTCTTTGATATATTGGTTGAAATCCTTGCTCGCTGTTTCGGCCGAAGAGGTCACGTGAATGGCGCTCAAGATGTTCTGGCGTTTCTCGTTTTGTTTATTCTCATTCTGCAGGGGTTGCAAAGACAGCGAAACCACGGCCAGCAAAGCCGCCACCACAACGACCAGAATGATTGAATACAAAAGCGTGTATGTATTTCCTTGTCTATCCATAGTCTTTTTAATTTATGATTTTACTTCACGACGGCATTCGCTCTTTTCAATCTCCGTTTGATGTTGTTTTGCACCACGCACCAGTCGATAAGCGGGGCGAACGTGTTCATCAGCAGGATGGCGAGCATCATGCCTTCCGGATAACCCGGGTTGATGCAGCGGATGATGACGGCCATGGCCCCGATGAGGAATCCGTAAATGTATTTGCCTGTTTCCGTCTGGGCGGATGTCACAGGGTCGGTGGCCATGAACACGGCTCCGAAAGCGAATCCTCCCATCAGCAACTGTTCATAGGCTGGAACTCCGGATATGCCGCTGAACGCCCAGCCCATCACGAGGCCTCCCACGCATACCGAAAGCATGGTCTTCCAGCTTGCGACTCCCGTGGCCAGCAGTATCACCGCGCCGAGCAGGATGCAGAACGTGGAAGTCTCGCCGATGCTCCCCGGGATAAAACCCCAGAACATGTCGCTTATGCTGTACGTGATTTCCTGCCCTTGGGACATTTGGGCCAGCGGGGTCGCTTGCGAGATGGCGTCGGCCGTGTCGCTTGCTATCCACACGTCGTCACCCGAAATCTTGGAGGGATAGGAAAAGAAGAAAAAGGCGCGGGCCAGCAAGGCGGGGTTCCAAATGTTCATCCCCGTGCCGCCGAATATCTCTTTGCCGATAATCACGGCGAACGCGGTGGACAGGGCCACCATCCACAGGGGAGCCGTCACCGGCATGATCATCGGAATCAACAGTCCGGACACAAGGAAACCCTCGTTGATTTCGTGCCCCCGGATTTGCGCTCCGGCGAATTCAATTGCCAACCCCACCACGTAAGACACGATGATGATGGGAAGCACTTTCAGGAACCCGTAAAAGAATAATTGCCAGAAGCCTGTTTCCGCCAAAGCCCCGATGGCGTTGAAATGTTGGTAGCCCACGTTATACATGCCGAACAAGAGGGCCGGAATCAACGCGACGACCACGATAATCATCGTGCGTTTCAAGTCGACGGCGTCTCTGATGTTACAACCGGACACTGTGGTGCGGTTTGGCACGAACAGAAAAGACTCAAAACCCGTGAATACGGAGTGCAATTTTTGGAATTTGCCCCCCTTGTCGAATTTGGGTTTTTGCTTGTCCAAATAATTTCGTAAAAAATTCATCTTTATAATTTTAATATAGAGTAATCTTCAATTAGCTAAGTTCTTTCATCATCAATTCTATGCCTTGCTCCACGATGTGTTGCACCGGAATCTTGGACGTGCACACGAACTCGCACAGGGCAAGGTCCTCCGGGGCGATTTCATACATTCCCAGTTGCTCCATCCGGTCCAGGTCGCCTGCGAGAATCGCTTTCAGCAGGTACACGGGAAGGATGTCCATGGGCAGGACTTTCTCGTATTGGCCGCTCACCACGAAGGCGCGTTCCTCGCCGTGATAATTGGCGTTCAGGGTGTATTTCTTGTTCGGAGTCAGGAACGAGAGGAATGTCCTCGACATGGAAAATTTGTTGCATCCCAAAGAGGCCCATCCCAGGAATTCGTACTCGTGTCCCTCCGGGATGACAGTCACCATGTTATGGTAGAATCCGAGGTAGTTGTTTTCGCATGTCTTGTTGCCCGTCAGCACGTTGCCGGAGATAATGCGTTGCTCCACCTCGTTTTTCAGCCTGCCGTCCGTGATGTTGCCGATGCGGGCGCCCGTGATGACTTGGCAATAGGCGGGGCTTTTTACTTCCGAGCCTGCGACCGCGATTGTTTTTCGGGCATCGTATTTGCCGCTCAGGAACAACCGCCCTATGATGGCCACCTCCGGAGCGTTCACCACCCATACGATGTCGCCCTTGTTGATTGGATTCAAGTGGTTGATTTGGATGCCGACGTTCCCGGCCGGATGGGGACCGGAAAAATAATTCACTTCGGTGTTTTTCAATTTCAGGAACACGGACGATGCCGGAGTGCCTTCCCGCAGGTTCAAGTTCACGTTCTTGCCGCTTAGTTTTTTCAAGCAGTCGATGCCGGCTTGCAGGCTTTCCGCTTCGTCGGCCAGCGTGAACTCGTAATCGGGAGCCAGCGGCGAGGAGTCAAATCCGGAAACGAACACGGCCTTCGGCGTGTCTGTCGGGATGGCGATGATGTCGTATGGCAGTTGTCTGATGACGGGCCAAACGCCGCTTTCCAGCAATTTTTCGACGATTGCCTCCCGCGGGAGTTTGTTCACGTCGGCGGCTCCGAAATCTTTGTATTGGATTTCCTTGTCCGCTTTCACTACCACTTCCAGCAGCTTCCGCCGTTCCCCGCGGTTGATGCTTTCCACTGTTCCGCTAACTGGTGCCGAGAATTTGATTTCAGGCATGTACTTGTTGAAGAACAACGTGTCGCCTGCCTTTACTTGGTCGCCTGCCTTCACAGCAAGTCGGGGCGTGAGGGCGCGGAAGTCTGTGGGCATCACTCCGTAGAGATCGCACGCCTCCGCGGGGGTGATTTTCTTCTCCGCCTCTCCGTTCAACTTGATATCAAGGCCTTTCTTTAGTTTTACTACCTTGGACATTGTTTTCTTATGTTTTTGATATATAGAATATTATTTATTGCGTTTGTTACCTTGGACATACGTTTCCAAATTCTCCGCGAATATATAATCAATTATTGAATTTTATCCGTAATTCCTACTTTTATTGTGGGAGGAAAAATTACTTTTTGGACTTTTTCTCGGGTGGATGCCGAAGACTCAAAAAAAATATGCGAATCAGGAGTTGGCTTCCTGATTCAAAAGATTAAAAAGTGACAAATGTAAGTAGAGCAACGGCCAACT
>CALUHX010000091.1 GCA_944320555.1 uncultured Butyricimonas sp.
CTTGCAGAATTATCAAAGACTTTTATTGATTAAATAACTGAATAACAGTAAATAAAATGTTTTTAAGGGACGACTATGTAAGCGACATGGTTTCCGGAATCACACAAAATGTGACGGACGACTGGCATTGGCAGAACACAATCCACAACCGGCTCAATTTCAACTGGCAGCCGGGGGAATACTGGTACATCGACGCCAGTATGCGCAACCGGATGTTCTTCGGAGCCTTCCTCGAATATTCCTTCTACCGGGACGGATACGCCGAGGACTACGGCATCGCGGACTTGTCCTGGAATCTGGTGGACGACAATGACGCAGTACTCAACGTCTCTTTCGACCGCCTGGCCGTCACGTTCGAGAAAAACAAATGGAGCCTGAAACTCGGGCGGCAGCGCATCAACTGGGGACAGACTTTCGTGTGGAACCCCAATGATTTGTTCAACAGCTACTCGTTCTTCGACTTCGACTACATTGAACGCCCGGGATGCGACGCGTTCCGTTGCACGTATTATCACAACGAGACTTCTTTTAGCGAGCTGGTCGTTTCCGCCGACAAGGACTACGACATCACCGCCGCTCTCCTGCATCACGGAACAATCAAGGGATTCGACTACCAGGTCATGGCAGGCATACAGAGCAGCGACGAACTCGTGGCAGGCGGAGCCTGGACAGGCGACATCAAAGGATACAACCTGCGGGGAGAGTTCGCCTATCACCAGCCGCTGGAAGAATTTTTCGACAGCAGGGGATTCTTCGAGATTTCCGTAGGCGCAGACCATCTTTTCAACATCGGAGAGAAAAGCCTCATGGCGCAATGCGAGGTGATGTGGAACAATAAAAAAAGCCTGTTCGACCTCGACAACATCCTCGAAGTCCTTGATTTTTACAATTCTTCCTTCTCGGCGAACATCATGAGCGTCATGAACAAGTGGAACTGCGTGGGCATGGTTTCCTATCCCGCCACAGAGCGGCTTTCCCTCTCCGCCTCCGGAATGTACATGTCCGGCCTGAAAGGCGCGTATGGGGGGCTCACCGTCAGTTATTCTTTGGGAAACAACATGGATTTCTCGTTCATTTCCCAATATTTTTCCAACAACCACGAGCTTCTGCCCATGAATATCCACGCCTGGTTCGGCTTCGCCCGTCTGAAGTTTTCGTTTTGACTCCTGTCAATCCGGAATTCTTACTTTCATGAAACAACGGGCACAATCGAAGTCCAAGCGAAAGCAGCCAAGGGCGTTGGAAAGCATGAGCGGATAGCGCACGCCCCGGTCACGTCCCTCCCTCCGGCACATTCCCAGCTCGTGGAGCAGGCAGTAACGGGTGGTCATCACCTCCATGCCCGGACGTGGACCGCCCTTTTCAAACCCCGCCTCCAAGGAGGAAAGTCCGTGAGCCTCATAAAAATCGGCAGCCAAATGATTGACGACGTTCAACTTCCAATCGCCCGCCAACGGATAAACGACATCCATCCGTAAAGGACGCTGTTCCAAGCGAGGGCGACTGTTTTCCCGGGCAACGGCCAAGGCATCCAACAAGCGACGGCGATAACCGTTCAGCACGGCAGTCGGCACAAAAACCACCTCGTCGCCGAGATATTCCACACGGACGCACTCGTAATCCGTTCCCCCGCACTTGCGCAATTGGGCGCAAAGACGCTCCCGCTGGGCGGGATTCTCCGCCGGAGCAAAAGTCTCGTCATCGGTCAGCACAACCCGCACCCCGTCCTCGTCCTCGGCTTCCAACACCAAACGCCCGGACTCCGCCCGCACCGTAAGCGCAATCCGTATCTTCCGAACGGAATCCCCTTTCAAAAGACGGGAAACAAACTCATGGTCGTAATTGCGGTAGAGCACCGTCCCGGGGCGCACTTCCACACGCTCGTTGCACTCGAGCCTGTCGCCCTCAACCCGGTTGACCTTCACGCCACACAATTCCCGACCGTCGAAATAACACAAGCCATCGGCGTTATGCACCGGCTCCTCCGCCTCCACAAAAAGCGCGTTACCCCTCGCCTTCTTCACCACCCCCACTCGTTTGCCAGTGGATTTCGGCGTGTCCATGTTCACCAATCCAGCCGGACGCCCCGCAAAAAAGTATTCCGTGTATCCCCGATTGAAACTCCTTGCCGGATCAGGCTCAAAGGAAGCCGACACCAGACCAGACCCCACCCGTTTCCATTCACCCGGCCGCTTCGCCACTATCCCGTCCAATATTCGAGAATAATAATTCGTGACATTGGCCACATAATCCGCCTCTTTCAACCGTCCCTCTATTTTGAACGAGTCTATGCCCGCCTCCACAAGCTCAGGCAACCGGGCCGACAAATTGAGGTCTTTCAGGGAAAGCACATACTTGTCCCGCACCAAACAGCGACCGGAAGCGTCCTTCACGTCCCATCTCATCCGGCACGCCTGCGCACACTCCCCCCTGTTGGCGGAGCGGCCCGTAAGGTAATGCGACATATAGCATTGTCCGCTCAAACTGACGCACAACGCTCCATGCACGAAATACTCCAACTCGGCCCGCGTCGCCCGCCGTATTTCCCGCAACTGCTCCAACGACAACTCCCTTGCCAACACAATACGCTGAAAACCAATCTCGTCAAGAAACTTTATCCGAGCCAGGTCATAATTATGCATCTGCGTGCTGGCGTGCAAAGCTATCGGAGGCAAATCCAGCCTCAACAAACCGGGGTCTTGCACGATAAGCGCATCGACTCCTCTGCGCCAAGCTTCCCTCACCAGCCGCTCCGCCTCGGCCAACTCATTGTCATACAAAATGGTGTTCAATGTCATGAACACCCGGCAATAAAAGCGGTGGGCATAGTCCACCACCCGGGCCAAATCGTCCAACGAATTCCCAACCGCCTTGCGCGCACCGAACGCCGGGCCGCCGATATAAACGGCATCCGCCCCGTTGTTTATAGCGGCAATCGCAACCTCCGCATTCTTTGCCGGCGACAACAATTCCAATTTTCTCATGGAACACTTTATATATATACGTCAAATTTCAATCCGCACGTCCGGATAAACTCCATTTTTGACCACTGGCACATCCAACAACCGAGTTTCCGGGAAATGCTCTCCAAGATATTGACGGAAAATAGTGATGGAGTCGTTCGTAATCCATTCGCTATCGTTCGGGAAACGGTTATACACAAAATAGGCGACCCGCACCCCCTGCCGCCTGCACACTTCCAGACTCATCAAGGCGTGATTAATACTCCCCAATTTGGAGGAAGCCACAAGAATCAGCGGATAACGATGCTCCCGGATGTAATCAATCGTGAAATAAGAGCGGGTAACCGGCACGTAGAGTCCTCCGGCCCCCTCCAGCAACACCACGTCGTACAGGCTCTCCAACTTTTTGGAGCATTCTTCTATCCGACGCAGGTCAATATTCACTTTGTCGATTTCCGCAGCCAAATGCGGAGAAGACGGATAGGTCATCACATAGGGGCAAGTGGTGCCGTCCTTGTCCACCTCTTGCGGAGGAATACCCATGATTTCCCGATGCTTCAAAATATCTTCCGAGATACCCACGCATCCCGTTTGTATAAACTTTTGCGTAATCGCATTTATTCCCCGGGCTCGCAAAGAACGGGCTATCAATCCCGTCACCACCGATTTTCCCGCATCCGTGTCTATTCCACTTACAAAATATATCATAACAGTCTTCTTTTTAATTCCTCAAATTTTCTTTTTTCTTGCACACAAAATACATCGGGTGATAAGTCAAAGGCACTCGCCCGTCCATCCCGTAGCACTCGTTGAAAGTCCGGGAAAACGTCAGCAGTTTTCCATGCGTCCACGTTTCAGGAACACCGGAAGCGTTCACCCCCGTGCGCTTCAAATGACGCAAAACCTCCAAAGGCTCCGCAAACTCTATCACGTGACACTCTTCTCCGGCGTACTCCACCTCAAAACACCGTGAAAGCAATTGCTCCATCGCCCGCAATCCGGGATAAACCAAACCGTGCCCCGTCACCCGACGAATCTCCTGCATGTTCCGCTCACCAAACGTACTGAACAACAACACCCCCTCCCGCCGCAAGCAATTCCCCAACTTGGACAACATCGCCTCCGGCTCGGCAAACCACTGAAACGTGGAGGCGGACACTATCAAATCAAATGTTCCCGGAAAACTTATCTTCTCAGCGTCACCCGGCAAACAATGCCCTGCGGGAATCCCATACCGTTCCCCCGTCCGTCCGCACAGCTCTGCGACAAGGTCGTTCACCCACAATTCCGCCTCCGCATATTGCCTTTTCATCAGTCCCGTCAACATACCAGTCCCGCATCCCACTTCCAATATGCGCGAAGGCGTTCCTTCGACATACTCCCGCGCCAAGACAGCCAACCGCTCCGCAATCCGCTTTTGGACCACGGCATGTTCTTCGTAGCTTCCCATGCTTCGCCTAAACCGGCGTTCCACTTCCCGTTTGTCAACCTGCATAATCCAATATTAAATTCCAATTATCCAACCGCCGAAAGGGATAATGCCCGCCAGTCAAAGAAACCGTCCGGCAACGTCCTTCCCACCAATTCCGCTGATTTACGGGAGGAAATATCAAATCCCTCTCCGATATCAAAACGACATTCCACCTCATCTCTCCGCTCCTGACCGCCGCCTGCTCCCGGACAAGCCGCAATTCCTCCACTTGTTCCTCCAACGGCCTGCAAGGCTTACGAGCCTCAAACCAAGCCGCATCCTGCGGCGAATCCAGCATACGCCGGAAAAACTTATCCCGTCCCCGCTCATCCATGCCCCGTTCGGTCAACAAATAGCCTTTAAGCGGTATGCCATATCTATCGTCAACCGGACATCCCGTTCCATTCAACGCTATCGCCGAACGAGGAACAAGCCCCCACCGAGAGACAAGCAACGAAGCCGCCCAAACTCCCATCGACCAAGCCACCACTCGCACAGAATCGTAACCACCCACATCCGGCATCTCATCCTTCCACACATGGCGGTAATCATGCAATTCCAACACATCCAAGTTCCCCTCCAAGTGGCGCACCACCCGGTCGTCCATTCCCCAGCCGTTAAAAAACAAAATCACTTCCCGGCTCCCGTTTCGTTTCAACCACGTCGTCGTCATCAACAGCTCACTTCTATGAATTCAAACAAACAATTATAATCCTCCTCCGGAATTGCCGCATTCAAAGAGAAACGGATGCGCGCCTCATTCTTCGGGACTGTCGGATAACGCACAGGCAAAACAAAAAAACCATTGTCACGGAACAACTCCGACATATAAACACTATTCTCGTTGCTCCCGCATAAAAAAGGCACGATATGCGAATCTCCGCAGGTCTCGAACCCCCTCAACCGCAACACTTCTCTCAACCGCTCCGACATTTTTGCCAATTTAAGCCGATAACCGAACAATTCCGACATCTTCCCCAGTATGAATCTCGTCCAAGCCACATTCACCGGAGGCAAAGCCGTGGAAAATATCAAACTCCGTTGCGTGTTGACCAAATATTCCCGGAACAATCCGTCGCAAACCACAAAAGCGCCATAGGAAGCGAAGGCTTTCCCAAATGTGCCAACGACAAAATCTATGTCGTCCACACACCCTTGCTCCTCGCAACATCCCAGTCCGTTCGTTCCCCGCACGCCCACGGCATGAGCCTCGTCCACATAGAGAAACGCATCATATTCCCGCTTGATGTCGCACAATTCTTGCAAGTCCGCCGTGTCACCATCCATGCTGAAAATAGATTCCGTCACAATGAACACATTCTCGTATTTTTCCCGGTGATTGAACAACATCTCCCGCAAGTGACCATAATCCAAATGACGGTATCGCAACATCTCGGCATCTGCCAGCCGCATCCCGTCAATTATACTGGCGTGCACCAACTTATCGGCAATAATCAAGTCCCGTTTCCCCGCCAAAGCCGGCAATATACCGATATTGGCATGGTAACCCGAATTTAAAACCAGCGCCCCCTCTTTCCCGTACATGTCCCTCAGGTCTCGCTCCAACAAGGCATAATACTCGTGATTGCCCGACAGAAGACGGGAAGACGAGGAACTGTAAGACAACAGCTTCACATCCGTTTCCTGACGAAACTCCTCGTACAGGGCGGGGTTGGAGGCCAATCCCAAATAGTCGTTCGAAGAAAGGTTCAGCATTTCCCGGTCCTCGAAATGTATCAAAAAACCGTTTTGCTGCACATCGCGCAACACCCGATAGTTGCCCGCTTCCCGAATAGTTTCCAATTTACGTTCGTAACGCTCTCTGTTCATATCATCTCAAATTAGACACGACACGCACCAAAGCCTTTGTCAATTTACGCAACTCTTTCTCTTGTATGACAAACGGAGGCATCGTGTAAACCAAACGACCGAAAGGACGCACCCACACGCCTTCGCGCACAAAAGCCGCCTGAATCCAAGCCATGTCCACCGGATTTTTCAATTCCACCACACCAATAGCCCCCAACACCCGCACGTCCTCCACATTGGGCATACCCTGCAAAGGCTGCAACTCTTTTCGCAATTGAGCCTCGATGCGTCCAATCATCACCGGGATATCGTATCCTTTTATCAAATCCAAAGAAGCGTTAGCCACAGCACAAGCCAAAGGATTGCCCATGAAAGTCGGTCCGTGCATGAACACTCCCGGTTCGCCCGAACATACTTGAACAGCCACACGATTCGTGGTCATCACGGCGGCGAAACTCATATATCCTCCTGTGATAGCCTTACCCACGCACATGATATCCGGACTGATTCCCGCATGGCTTACTCCCCATAACCGCCCTGTGCGCCCAAAGCCCGTGGCAATCTCGTCACATATCAACAAAATCCCATACTCATCGCATAACCTTCTCACTTCCCGCAAATAATCGACCGAATAAAACCACATTCCTCCCGTACCTTGCACGGTGGGTTCCAAAATCATCGCCGCAATCCGGGTATGGTTGTTTTTGACACAAGTCCGCAACTCCTCCAAATCCTCGGCCCTGCAGGGTTCACCGTAGCGAGGCTCGGGACGCGGCACAAAGAACTGCATCGGCAAAGTCCCCCGGAAGATGGAATGCATGCCCGTCACTGGATCGCAAACCGACATGGCGTTCCACGTGTCTCCATGATAACCGCGCCGGGGAGCCACAAAATAACGTTTCGTGTCCTGCCCCGCCGCATGCCAATACTGCAAAGCCATCTTCATGGCCACTTCCACTGCGACGGAACCGGAATCGCAATAAAACACGTGATTCATTCCCTCGGGAGCCATCCCCAACAGCTTCTCCGCCAGTTCCACCGCCGGACGATGGGTCAATCCCCCAAACATCACGTGCGACATATCCCGTACCTGCCGTTCCACGGCCTCGTTCAACACCGGATGGTTGTAACCGTGCACCACACACCACCAAGACGACATCCCGTCCACCAGACGGGTTCCGTCCTCCAACTCAATATACACGCCTTCCGCCCTCTTCACCGGATAAGCGGGCAACGGGTTTATCACCGAAGTGTAGGGATGCCATATATGTTGGCGATCATAATCAAGCATTTCTTTTGTGGTCATCATATCTTTTCCTTTATTTGTTTCTTTCCTATGCAAAAGTAATATTTATCCATTGTTAAAGACTCGACATTAAAAACAAAACATCACACTTCCCGTCTCAAGGCAAAATGGAATACCCCAATCTCTTGACCTTCTCACAATCCTCCTGCACCTTTGACCCCACGGTCGTCAACAAATCGCCGACAATGGCGGCATTGACTCCCGCACGGATAGCCCGCTCTTCAATATGGGCGATCAACGCCCTTCCCCCCGCAAAACGCAAATAAGCGCGCGGATGAATAAAACGGAACACCGCCACTGTGGTCAACACTTCCTCGTCCGACAAAGGAGGCATATTCTCCAACGGAGTGCCGGGAATAGGATTCAACACATTTAACGGAATGGAGGCAACGTTCAATTCCCGCAGCAGCAAGGCCAATTCCACTCGGTCCTCCATTGTTTCCCCCATGCCGATAATTCCACCGGAACACACTTCCATTCCCGCTTCCTGCGCCGCCCGTATTGTCGCTATCTTTTCGTCCGTCGTGTGCGTCGTGCACAGCGTGCCGAAAAACCGACGGGAAGTTTCCAAATTGCAATGGTAGCGAACCACACCCGCCGCTTTTAAACGTTCCAACTGCTCGCGCTTCAACAATCCCATGGAAGCGCACAAGCGTATGGGCACTTCGGCACAAATCCGGCGGGCGTACGCACACAAGCTGTCCACATACCGGTCGGGCAACGCCCTTCCGCTTGTGACAAAAGAGAACTTGCTCACTCCATAGGCCGCACTTTGCCGGGCCAACTCCACACACTCCTCCTCTCCAATCAAATCATACTCGCAAACACCGGTCTTAAACACGGCCGACTGTGCGCACCATTTGCAATTTTCAGAACAACGGCCCGAACGTGCGTTCACGATGGAACACATGTCAAACCCCCATCCCACACACCGTTCCCGAATCTCTCCGGCCGCCTGGTACAACTTTTCCTTGTCCTCATTTCCGGCCAAAGCCAACGCCTCTTCCCGGCTTATCTGTCCTCCTTCCAGAACTTTCTGTTTTAATTCCTCTATGTCAATCATATGTCAACAACAAAAATAAAAAAACATGTCCGCCAACACGAACATGCCACTATGACTTATCAAATAAATAATTTCATTAAATCTTCGCACCCCGCACGAATCATCATTCCTGCAGGCCGACACCTTCCCCGTCACTCCTCTTCCCGCACAAAATACTCCTTCCCCTTGTGTCCCTTCCAAAAACTCTCCTCCCACTCCGGCAAGCCGGCAAATCACACTCTCCATTCCTTTCCGTTCAAACACTATCACCAAACCTTTTTTTGCCGCTTTCTTCAACGACATCGCACAAATATGCAAAGCCAATTGCCCAATGCGCACCTCTCGCCCCAACGACGCAAACACGGCATATCCTTTCCGGCTCCACCGGAAAAACCACAATGTCACGCCTTTATGAAACTTAGATGCATTCATGTTCTCCCATTATTTAAACAAATCCTCCCTCGTCACGTTTGTGGGCAAAAACTTCGACGCATCGCCGCCGTTCATCACCACGTCACGCACGATAGTAGAACTAATAAACGTATGCTCGGGAGATGTCAGCAAAAAAACAGTCTCTATCGACGAGGCCATCGCTTTGTTTATCTGTCCCACAGAACGTTCATACTCGAAATCAGCCGCCGTGCGCAGTCCCCGTATGATAAACCGGGAACCGACCTTCTCGCAAAAATCCACGGTCAACCCCGAGTAACAAACCACGCTCACCCGACTTTCTCCCTCAAAAACCTTCTTGATGACCCGCAAACGGGTGTCTATGTTCAGAAAACCTCGCTTCACGGCATTCACCCCTACCGCCACGACAATTTTGTCGAACATTCCCAATCCCCGACGCACAATCTCCTCATGACCTATCGTAAACGGATCGAACGATCCCGGAAATACGGCAATTTTTTCCATATTCGTCTCTTTATAATTCCTTGAAAGGGACAAAACACCCTCTCTCACGTTACAAATTAAACGCATTTTTTCGAGCTATCAAAAAAATATTTGCGATTACTGCATTTTTTCTTTATTTTGATTAGGAAAAGTCATTCTTATTTCATAGGTTTGGAGCAAATAAAATATACACTATCAATTAAAACTAAAAGTATGACACGGAAATTACTTATCAGGGATTTAACTCTTCGAGACGGACAACAATCCTCTTTTGCCACACGTATGAATCAAAAGCAAATAGACAGAGTATTGCCTTTCTACAAAGATGCCAAATTCTACGCCATGGAAGTATGGGGAGGAGCTGTGCCCGACTCTGTGATGCGTTATCTGGATGAAAATCCATGGGAGCGTCTGGAAAAAATCCACGCCGCAGTCGGGAATGTTTCCAAACTGACCGCTCTTTCCCGCGGACGGAATCTCTTCGGCTACTCTCCCTACACGGATGAAATCATTGAAGGATTCTGTCGCAATTCCATCGAGTCCGGACTAGGTATCATGCGTATATTCGATGCGTTGAATGATGTGAACAACGTGAAATCGACCATCAAATACGTTAAACAATATGGAGGTATCGCTGATTGCGCCGTATGTTACACCATCGACCCCAAATACCCGAAACTCAGCCTGATGGAGAAGCTGAAAGGGAAAAAGAACCCCGACCCTGTGTTTACGGACGAATACTTTTTGAACAAAGCAAAGGAAATGGAGTCCCTGGGCGCCGACATGATCACCATCAAGGACATGAGCGGACTCATCAACCCAAGCAGAGTGGCACGTCTCGTCCGCCTCTTCAAGCAAAACCTGCGCATACCCGTTGACTTCCACACCCACTGTACCCCGGGTTACGGACTGGGGGCCGTGCTTGCGGCCATTGTGAACGGAGTGGACATCGTTGACACCAACATTTGGAATTTCGCCGGAGGTCCCGCCGCTCCTGCCATCGAGCTTATCTATATCTTCTGCAAGAAACTCGGAGTGGAATTGGACATCAACATGGAGGCCGTCGCAAAAATCAACAAAGAACTCCACACTATCCGGAAAGAACTCGAGGCATACGACGCCGTCAAGATATTCCCGAATCCGTTCAATCCGCTTACGGACAAATTGCCTGAGAATATCGACAAAGAATTCGACAAAGCCATCGGGGCCGCCAAAGCCGACAATGAAGAAGCACTGTTGAACGCTTGCCACGCCATCGAGGCTTATTTCAACTTCCCGAAACCAAACGAGAAAGTCAAAGAGGCAGAAATCCCGGGCGGCATGTACACAAACATGGTGGCTCAATTGAAGCAACTGAACTCCATGGAAATTCTTGACGAAGCCATGAAGCTCATCCCGACCGTGCGCCTGTCTGCCGGACTTCCGCCGTTGGTGACTCCGACAAGCCAGATTGTCGGCGCGCAAGCTGTGAACTGCGCCATGGACATCAAAAACGGCAAACCGATGTACACCAACAAGTCTAACCAATTCGTCGCCCTCGTAAAAGGAGAATATGGAAAGACACCTGTGCCCGTAGACCCGGCTTTCCGTTTCCAAATCGCAGGAACTCGGGAAGAAATCCCCTACGACACGTCCAAGTACACAATGCAGCCCAACCCGACTCTTCCCGATTTCGGTGGAGTGAAACTGGCTGAGAACGAAAAAGAAGTCCTCTTGCTCGAACTCTTCCCCTCCGTGGCCCAGAAGTTCTTGCTGAAGCAAAAGGAGGCCCGTTGGAAAGCCACCCATGCGGACACGCAAGCCCAAAAAGAAGAAGAGACCGTGGACAACAACGCCCCCATCACAGGCAAAACCGTGAAGACCCCCATGCCGGGCAACATCTTCAAGATTCTTGTGAAACCGGGCGACAAAGTGACCAAGGGACAAAACGTCATCGTCCTTGAGGCTATGAAAATGGAAAATAACATCGCCAGCGACTATACCGG
>CALUHX010000092.1 GCA_944320555.1 uncultured Butyricimonas sp.
GAAAAGACGACGAACGTGAGATTCGACATAGAAGGAACGAACGTGATGATATCGGAAAAATAAACAACGAGAAGTACGGCCATACTTCCCGTTGAGAGTTAATGAACCATGTCGCTCGAGAGACATGATATTGTGTAACTTTATTGTGCAAAAGTATGAAAAAAGAACGAAAGCCTCGGTGTTTCGGAAGAAAAATACCAGGCGAGAAAATCTGTAGAATTATGCGTTTAATGATGTTGTTTACCGTGGGGCTTGTGTTCCAACTGTCCGCCACGGGATTCGCCCAGTCGGTGAGAATGACGGGCGGGGAACAGACGCTCAAAGCTGTTTTTGAGCAGGTGGAGAAGCAAACCGGCAAAATCACTTTGTTCAGCAACAACGAGCTGGACATGAACAAGACGGTGAGGCTGGAGGCCAAAAGCTTCACATTGGAAGATTTGTATTCCCAGCTTTTGCGGGGGATGGGCCTGACTTTCGAAATCACGGACGGCTATGTGGTGATACGGAAAGACGATGAGAAATCCGTGAAGGACGAGGATGTGAAGTCTGTGACGGTGGTCGGCCGTGTGACTGACACAAAGCGGCAGCCGATACCCGGCGTGACGGTGCTGGTGAAGGAAATGAACATAGGCACGGCGACGAACGCAGAAGGACATTACAAGCTGGTGGTGCCCACATCGGTGGATACAACGTTTTCATTGGTGTTCTCGTTTGTGGGTATGGAAACGCAGACTATAAAATATAATGGTCTGGATACCATTGATGTCACGATGAAAGAAGAGGTGAAAAAAATGGACGAAGTGGTGGTGACGGGGTATTTGAACGTGGATAAAGGAGATTATGTGGGGGCAGTTACGTCTGTGAAACTGGAAGACATTAAAATAGCAGGAGAGACCTCTATTGATCAAATGCTTGCAGGAGTTGTACCAGGAATGTTAGTGCAGAATCGTTCTGGATTGGTGGGCTCCTCTCCGAAGATTCGTATTCGGGGAACTTCAACATTGTTGGGAAACCAAGATCCTGTATGGGTGGTGGATGGTGTAATTCAGCGCGATCCCTACCCGATGGCAGAAGGCGACGCTGCGTTGTCGGGAGACATAGATGATTTACGGAGTATTGCTGCAAACGCCATTTCCTGGTTGAATCCGAACGACATTGAAACGCTGACGGTGTTGAAGGACGCATCGGCAACGGCGATTTACGGTTCGAAGGCGGCGAACGGGGTGATTGTCATCACGACGAAAAAAGGAAGACCGGGGGAATTGACGGTATCTTATTCCGGCTCGATGACCGTGGGGCAGCGTCCTTCTTACGGATTGTATGACCGGATGAATTCACAAGAAATGATGCAGTTCTCTAAGGAGATGTACGAGGAGAGGGTTTCTTATTACTCGGAGGTATTACCCATTGGTTTTGCTGGATTGGTGCAGCGGTTGAATGATAAAGAAATCACGCACGAGGAGATGGTGGAGGAGTTTCGAAAAATGGAGCACGAGAACACGGATTGGTTTAAGATATTGTTCCATAACAACGTGAGCCATTCGCATTCGGTGAGTGTTTACGGCGGGTCGGAGAAAATCATGAACCGGACATCGTTTAACATATCGAACACTCGTGGCGAGGCGAAAGGAAACGACATGGCCAACTTTTCCGTAACCTCCAACACAACCATGCAATTTGGTAAGAGTTTGCAGGTAAATTTCCTTGTGAATGGGAGTTATCGAAAGACGAAAGGATTTGCTTATGGAGTCAGTCCTTTTACGTATGCTTACGAGACCTCCCGGGTGATTCCCGCTTACAACGAGGATGGTACACTCTTTTATCACGAGAAATGGGGCAACAGCAGTACGGCTATCAGTGGAAAATCGAGTTACCTGTATAATATTTTAAATGAAATAGATAATACGGGTAATGAAAATACGACAAAGACGTTCGCTCCGACTCTCGATGTGATGTTGACGATTTTTCCGGGATTGACTTATCAAGGTTTGTTTTCTTACAGCCTTTCGTCGAGTACCATCAAATCTTGGGCAACGGAACGTTCGTTTTACATCACATCCATTCGTGGATACGAATACGGCTCAGTTCTTACCAACGGACCGGAGGAAAAAGCGACCCAACTGCCCTTCGGCGGTTTGTTGGAATTGCAGGAATCTTCGGTCCGGGACTATTCTTTCCGGAATAGCTTGACTTATAGTAAGACATTCCAAGATAAGCATAATATTACATTGCAATTGGGCATCGAGGTTACCTCGAACAAGATAACCGGCAGCAGTTCTGTGAATTATGGCTATTTACGAGACAGGGGGGAAACTTTCGCTTCCTTGCCACATACTTATGTTCCATATTATTCTACTGTTGATGACGAGAATCCTCTGTATGAGAGCATGCGTATTTCCAAAAAGGTAACCAATCAAACAAACAATTACGTAAGTGAGTATTTCACGGGAATTTATTCTTATGATAGTCGTTATATTGTAAACTTTAATAGCCGTTTGGACGCATCAAATCGTTTTGGACAAGATCCAGACAAAAAATTTCGCCCCACATGGTCTGTAGGAATCAAATGGCGATTAGGTAATGAGCCGTTTTCTGCAAAATGGACTTGGTTAAATAACTTTGATCTTTCTGCTTCATATGGTTTTCAAGGAAACTCGGTAGAGGGTGTGTCTCCTTATCTTATTGCTGCGGATGGTGGATTTAGTAGTTATTTGAAACAATATACATTAAACATTCAATATCTACCTTATGACGATTTAGGTTGGGAAAAAACACGTAGTTGGAATTTTAGTGTGGATTTTTCTTTTTTGAATGGCAGGTTGAATTTTGTGGCAAATTGGTTTGGCAAAGACAGTGACGTGCTTTCCTCTCGGAATGTGCCTTTGGAAAATGGTGTGTTGACTTCTTATGTCTTCGGTTCAAAAATGTCGAATAAGGGATATGAATTGACTGTTAGTACAGTACCTGTTCGGACAGAAGATTTCACTTGGCAACTTTCTGTAAATACCGGACAAACTAAAAATAAATTGACGAATAACGATAGGGAAAACACACTGAACGATTATTTAAATGGAACAGCGATCGTGGATGGAAAAGCTTATTCGACGTTTTATTCCTATGAGTTTGTTGGTTTGAATGCGGAAACAGGTGCGCCATTGTTTAACAATATGGATATAGACGAGACAAATGATTACCTTGACTTCCTAGTACTCAGTGGCAAGTCGGAACCGGATTTCTCAGGCGGAGCGTTTATGTCGTTCCGATATAAGAATCTCCGTTTGCAGGCCAATTTCTCAATGCAGTTTGGAGGACAGGGACGTTTGCCGGATTTTTATCAGGGAACATCTGGTGTTCAACGAGGGGTGCCGACACCGGAACAGAACCTGTCCCGGAAACTGTTGGAACGCTGGAGACAACCAAATGACCAGACTATTTATCCCGCTTTGCCTGGCAAAGGCAGGAGTGAAATAATAAATTTACCGACGACAACTTTTTTAACTACGAATCCTTACACACAATATAATTTGTCTGATATCCGAGTGGCGGACACGGATTTGATACGTTGTCGGCAGATAGTATTGACTTACGAGTTGGGAAGTAAAGTATTGGAGCGAATTAAACTTAAAAACTTGAGCTTTAGCGCAACTATGGCGAACCCATTCATGATAGTTTTTGATAAGGCGTGGGAGGGATTAGATCCGGAGACTGGAGATTGGCCATCGCGGCGAACGGCTTCTTTGTCATTGAATTTGACGTTTTAACTCTAAAATTGAAAGGAAATGAAAAAGATATTACAGATGATAGCTTGCACATTATGTGTATTTGTCGTGGGATGTTCTGACTTCTTGGAGGAAGAGTCGCAAGACGAAGTGATTCCCGAAACGGCAAAGGATTTTGGAGAATTGTTATTGGGTTCGGGTTATCCCTCTCCTTCAGGAGACGCCGGATATATTGTCAGTTATATGGACGATGACAATGAGTTTGATATAGAAAAAACATATAATTTGGGGTCATCGAATGCAGATAATCTGTTTCCTTATCTCACATGGCAACCTAACATGTTCCAATGGAATGAAGAGTTAAGTGCAGGGACTACAGATTATTACAAATTTTATGACAGGATTAAAGGATGTAATGCCGTATTGGATTATATTGACGAGGCCGTGGGTTCCCAAGCGGAACGGGACCAAGTGAAAGCGGAGGCGTTGGCGTTACGGGCTTTGCATTACTTTTGGTTGGTGAATTTGTACGGGGAACCGTATAATGACAATAAGACCGCCCTTGGAGTTCCGTTGAAATTGAATAGTAGTGTGATGGAAAAAGGGTTGCCGAGAAACACAGTGGAAGAGGTGTATGAACAGATTGTGGAGGATTTGAGGGCCTCCGAGACGTTGTTTGAGCAATATGACGTGGTGATTGGGAATTACAAGGTGAATTTGCCGGCGGTACGAATACTATTGTCCCGGGTGTATCTTTATATGGAGGAGTGGGAACTGGCTGCGGAAACCGCTACGGGAGCCATTGCCACGGCGGGTAGTTTGACAGACTTGACCGCTTTGGACGAATCAGCTTCGATTTACATGAACACATATGATCATTCAGAAATTGTATGGTTATATGGAGGTAGTGTCTCCGGAGCAAGCGGTAGTATATTGAGGTTTAGTGATTCGTTTTTGGATTTGTTTGACGATAGCGATAGACGGGTAGGCATTTATTTTATGGTTCAAAATGGCAGTTATATATATAGTAAAAATCAAGCAAGCTATGAACCAGAACAAATGTTACGTACGGCGGAGGCTTATTTGAACCGGGCAGAGGCTTACGCTCATATCGAGGGAAAACAACAAGATGCGATGAATGATTTAAATGCGTTGAGGGCCAAAAGAATCGAAGGATATCAAGAAGAGACGATTTCGGATGTGGAAGCATTGATAGAAGCTATTCGAACAGAGCGGCGCAAAGAATTGTGTTTCGAGGGACACCGCTGGTTTGATTTGCGTCGTTACGAGATGCCTTCAATAAAGCATGTGTTTCAGAATAGCGAGGATTCTCCTGTCATGGAGTTTGTGTTGGAGGAGAAAGACCCTATGTACACGTTGCCTTTGCCAGCGTCCGTGACCCGGGAGAACACAGCCCTCGTACAAAACAGCTCAGCTTATGGGGAAGAACGAACGGGTGAAATTGTGCAATAAATTAAAGAACAAATTATGAAAACAAATATTTGGTTAATAGCAATCGCTCTATTGTTAGCGTATTCTTGCGCGAAGGACAAAGAGATAGGGCCGGATGTTCCGGTGAAGGTGGATTATGTCATTCCGCAGGGGCAGTCTCCGGCGGACGATCGGATTGTGGCTTTGTTTGAGAAGTATGGGACATATATTTTGTATGACTATACGGAGGACGATTTTAATTATACGATAGTGACATCAGGTGGAACTTCCAATATGACGGTTTACCGAGTACTTGGCAATCCGATATATGTAGGAGATATGTTGGATGTATTAGAAGAAACGTGGTTGAGGTTTTATCCCGATGACTTTTTGGCCAAAAATCTTCCTTATCGAATATTATTGGCGGATACGATAAAGGGAGTTTATAGCTACGAACGTCCGGATTTACTTTATAAGTGCTACTTGACAGCCAATACTGTTTCTGTGGCTGGACTGAATGAGGATATTCAAACTATTTCTGCGGAAGACAAGCGATTACTGAAAAATGAGTTACAACGAAATTTTGTGTCGGATTTGTTAGATAACGGAAAGATTACTATCCCTCGAGAGTTTTATGAGGTGAGTGATTATACCATAGCGGCCAGTAGTGATGTCGCTTCTGAAAATTACGCTCGGGTTCGCGGGTTCGTGCCGAATATTGCCAACGAGGACTCTTATGGTTCAGTGTATGAATGGTGTTTAACGGTGGATTGGAAAACCAAAACCTTGTCGCAAGACCAAGACCTTTTGTGTTTTTTACATAACATGCTGTGTCATGCGGAAGACGAAATCGATACATGGGCCACGTATCTGACCTATCCGCTTGTGAAACGAAAACACGACATTTTGCAGGAGCACTTTATGGAGACATACGGGATAGACCTGCAAGCGATAGGAAATGCCAACGAGTAGTAGTGTGATGTATCAATAATATAGATGTTTATAAAAAAGTATTGTATCAATCAATGGAAGAACCTGTATTGAAAGTGGATCGGTTGTCGCATCGCTACAGTGTGCAGTGGGCGATACGCGACATCAGTTTTGAGTTGCCCCGTCGGGGCATATACGGCCTGCTTGGGTCGAACGGGGCGGGAAAGTCGACGACGATGAACATCGTGAGCGGGGTGATCAAGCAGACGTCGGGTACGGTGAAAATCAAAGGAATTGACACGCGGGAGGACCCGGTGGCCGCCAAACGGCTTATCGGCTTCCTTCCGCAGAAGCCGCCGTTGTACAACGACATGACGGTGGATGAGTACCTGACGTATTGTGCGAAGTTGCGGTGGGTCCCCGCCGACAAGGTGGCTTCGTCGGTGGACGAGGTGTTGGGGCGTTGCGGGATTATGCATTTCCGGAAGCGGCAAATCAAGAACCTGTCCGGAGGCTACCAGCAGCGTGTGGGAATCGCGCAGGCGATAGTCCACAAGCCGGAGTTGGTGATATTCGACGAGCCGACGAACGGGCTAGACCCGAACCAGATATTGGAGGTGCGTAACCTGATCAAGCACATTGCGGAGGAGCAGATGGTGATTCTCTCGACGCACATACTGACGGAGGTGCAGGCGGTGTGTGATGACATATTAATGATCGAAGAGGGGAGATTGGTGTTCTCGGGGAAAGTGGAAGACTTCGACAACTATATCACGCCGAACACGCTGGTGGTGTCGTTCGTGGACGCCCCGTCGGCGGAGACGTTGCAGGGAATCGAGGGAGTGCGGCATGTGAAGGAGTTGTCGCCGGGGCGTTTCCGCATCGGTTACGCCGATGCACAGGAGGTGATGGACCGGTTGGTGGAGGAGAGCGCACGGGGCAGGTGGCGGATGTCGGAGTTGCGAGTGGAGAAGAGCTCGTTAGACAACATATTCGCAGAGTTATCAAAGAAGGTCAAACAATAAAAAAGGGATGTTATGTTAAAAATGATATGGAACATAGCCAAGGCGGAGTTACAGATGTTGTTTTACTCGCCTGTGGCGTGGTTACTGTTGATTGTGTTTTCGGTGCAAGCTTCCACAATTTTTGCAGGAAAGTTAGAGTCTTTCGCCACTACTCAGGAAATGGGATACACTCTTCAAGGAATGACTTCCACGATTTTTGCGGGTTGGGGGAGTGTTTTAGTGGGCATCCAAGGTTATCTTTATTTTTATATTCCGTTGTTGACGATGGGGTTGGTGAGCCGTGATTTGAGCAATGGCTCCATTAAGCTGCTATACTCCTCGCCGATAACGAATTTCCAAATTATTATCGGGAAATACCTGTCCGTTATGCTGTACGGCTTGTTGATGATGGCGGTGTTGGTGGTGTTGCTTTTGTGCGGCTTGTTCGTGGTGAAGGATTTTGACTGGCCCATGGTTTTGACTGGCATATTGGGGCTATACTTGTTGCTTTGCGCTTATGCGGCGATAGGTATCTTTATGTCGAGCTTGACCTCGTATCAGATTGTGGCGGCATTGGGCACGCTGATTGTGCTGATGTTGCTGAATATGGTGGGCAATTGGGGGCAGGAGTACGATTTTGTGCGGAACGTGACTTACTGGCTCTCGATAAGGGGGCGTTGCGACACGTTCATCTCGGGAATGATATGTAGTGAGGACGTGCTTTATTTCATCATCGTGGTTTGCCTATTCCTTGCGTTGACGATTATCAGACTGAACGCCGTGCGGCAAAAGATACGTTTCGCCGTGACTTTGGGACGAAACATCGGGGTGATTTTGTTGGCATGCGTCCTGGGCTATTTTTCCTCCATGCCAAAATTGAAAGGGTATTTCGATACGACAGCGACCAAGGTGAACACACTGACACCTAATAGCCAGGAAATCATTGCCAAGATGAAAGGCGGTCTGACCATCACCACTTATGTGAATGTATTGGAACAGGCGGGAGCATGGTATGCGAGTGGCAGTTTCCTTTTACCGGATATGCAGCGGTTCGAGCAGTACACCCGCTTTAAGCCGGAAATCAAGATGAAGTACGTTTACTATTACGACACTTGTAATAATCCTATGCTCGACCAGCGTTTCCCAGGAATGACGCTGAAAGAAAAGTTTCAGGAAATGTGTAAGTATGGAATCGACTCGAACAAGGTGAAGACGCCCGAGGAAATCCGTTCGATGATAGACCTTTCCGGAGAGGGCAATACGTTCGTACGCTTGGTGGAGCGGGAGAGCGGGGAGAAAACGTGGTTGCGTGTCTATAATGACATAATGCGTTTTCCTAGCGAAAGGGAAATCTCGGCGGCGTTCAAACGGTTGGTGATGAAGTTGCCGGTGGTAGGAATCTTAACCGGTCACGGCGAGAGAGAGTACACGAGCGACAAGGATCGGGATTATAGTGCTTTTACGGCAGACAAGACATTCCGTTATGCTTTGATAAATCAAGGTTTTGACGTGGAATATGTGACTCTTGATAATCCAATACGGGAGGACATTAATATTTTGGTTATCGCAGAAAATCGGGAATCATTGACTTCTGAGGAAGAAGCTATGTTGCAGAGGTATATCGACCGGGGAGGAAATCTGTTCATTCTTGGAGAGCCGAGACGTCGAGAGGTGATGGCACCGCTCTTCGCCAAATTTGGTTTTGAGCAGGTGGAGGGGCAGTTGGTAAAGCAGGACACTAATTTGCATCCGGATGTGATTCTTTCTTATCCGACAGTGGAGGCTGACTCGATTGCTTATGAGTTCGGATACATGCGTTTGGGAAGCCAAGTGTTGGTCGCTTCCGGAGTGAGCGGATTGCGTCAAGTGGCCGACAAGGGCTATAAGGTGACCGAAGTGTTTAAGAGTGACACGATTGGAAGTTGGAACGAAGTGGAAACCACCGATTTCGTGGACGATACAATACGGTTGAATCCGGCTGCGGGAGAGGTGGAGCGTTCCTATTCGACAATAGTTGCTCTTTCCCGGGAAATCAATGGAAAAGAGCAGCGAATATTGCTATCTGGAGATGCTGATTATATCAGTAACGGAGGATTGAGTTCGAACCATAGAGGTGTAGAGGCTTCCAATTTCTCGTTAGTAACGGGTGGATTTTTCTGGTTATCGAATGACGAGGTGCCGATAGATGTTCGTCGTCCCGCTTTGCCAGATAACTATTTGCGTTTGGGAATTACCGGGTCTTCCGTGATGTGGTGGATATTGTGCGTGGTGTTGCCTGTGGCCATGGCGGGCATGGGAATCTTCTCGTGGCTGCGCCGCAAAGGGCGTTAAGAGATAGACGATTATTGTAGGAAAGGTCATTCCGGAATGGGTTCGGGATGGCCTTTCCCTTTTGAAAAGTTGCTTATGCAGAGAGTGGAACTTTGGGTTGTAAATAGCTGAAAGAAAATAAACTTATGTTTTTTGATTTGTCTCATGAATATTTTATTTTTACGGATGTAATAAAACATGTTGACATGGAGAAGACACAAACAAAAAGAGCGGGTATCTTTTTCCAGAAGATATTGGAGGACAAGCGAGCCATAAGGGCGTGTGTTCAATCGAATGGAAACTTGACAAATTGGCAAAAGAACGTGACATCAAATTCGCAACTCCCGTATTATATTCATCAACAAGATGAATTGGTATATCATTTTGCATCGGAAAGCGGTGTGGAATATAGGGATTTCCGGAATCGGGAGGTGAAGTCGATATTTGAAGAGTTTGCGAAAAGTCAGAGCAGAAAGTGAGCATGGGAAAGAGACAGTATTGCGCCATGTTAGAGATAAGCGTAGATAGGGCGTGTTTTATGCCGTTTTGAACGATATTGTTATTGTGGTTTTGCCGGGTGAAAGAAAAAGACGTATATTTGTGTTGGCAAAATGGTCGAATGTGCGACGAAAATTTCAGTGTCATTGTTAGTGGAGCATTGTTATGATAATAGATAGTCATTCCTTAAAAGATGTTTTTCTACTTAATAGTCAGCAGATTAATATACAATTTGCTTTGATATATCTGCAAGTTTTTGTACCTTTACGGTTGAAAACTTGCAGATTATATGATAAACAAGACCTGTCCCCAGCCCTCATTGTTCAGTTCGTTGGCAGACCAACTGAACCCCAAACATCCCTTGTATCTGCTCGCCGACAAGATTGACTGGCAGCGTTTTGAAGCCTCCTTTTCTCCGTTGTACAGTGCGGACAACGGGCGTCCTGCAAAGCCGATCCATTTGATGTGTGGCCTTCTGATTCTCAAGCACGTGCGCAACCTGTCCGATGAGTCGGTGGTGGAGCAATGGAGCGAAAATGCTTATTACCAGTATTTTTGCGGGATGCTTGAATTCACTCCATCCTTTCTCTGAAATGCGAGCGAACTGGTGTATTTCCGCAAGCGTGTCGGCGAGAAGGGCATGGAACTGATTTTGTCGGAAAGCATCCGTGTCAACCAGGAGGACGATGACCGTGACCATCACGGGACGGCTTTCATTGACTCCACCGTGCAGGAAAAGAACGTGACTTACCCCACGGACGCAAAGTCGCATAAAAAGATTGTCCGCAAGGTGTTGTCCATCGTGAAGACCCTGAGCCTTCCTTTGCGCCAGAGCCACACTTTCGTCCTCAAGAGGATTTTCTGGGACCAAGCTTCCGCAACCATCCGAAGAACCGCGTCAAGGCCTTGAAGGCTGACAGGCGGCTGCGCACCATTGCGGGAAGGCTTGTCAGGGAACTGAAACGCAACCTGGCGGGGAACCATGACTACGACTCCCTACTCAGCCTCTTTGAACGGGTGCTTTCACAAAAACGCTGTTTCCGGAGGAAAATCTATTCCCTGCATGAGCCGGAGGTACAGTGCGTCAGCAAGGGCAAGGAACATAAGAAGTACGAGTTCGGCAACAAGGTCTCAATCATCCGCTCAATGACCGGAATAATCCTGGGTGCCAGGTCCTTCCGGAACGAATATGACGGACATACCATTGAAGAGTCACTTTTGCGGGTGGAACGCATTACCGGGGAAAAGATCAAGAGGCTGGCGGGAGACAGGGGATACCGGGGAAAGAAAGAAGTCAACGGGACGCAAATACTGATACCGGATACTCCCAATAAAAGAGACAGTTACCACGCACGAAGAAAGAAACACAGACTCTTCTGCAAGCGTGCAGGAATCGAACCTACTATCGCACATTTGAAATCAGACTTCCGTTTAGGACGCAACTTCTATAAAGGTGTGTT
>CALUHX010000093.1 GCA_944320555.1 uncultured Butyricimonas sp.
GAGACGAGCCAAGGGAGGGTGGACTGCGTGGTGGAGACGGACAAGCATGTCTATGTTTTCGAGTTCAAGCTGGACGGCACGGCGGCGGATGCTTTGCGTCAGATAGAGGAGCGTGGTTACGCCCGTCCCTACGAGAGCGACAAGCGCAAGGTGCATAAAGTCGGCGTGAACTTTTCCTCGGAAACGGGCACCATCGACGGCTGGTTGGTCGGCTGATGCTTTTCCCTTTGTCAGGCGAGCAATGTTAGGAAATAAGTCAGAAGGCTGCGGATTGCCTTTTTGCCGTCGAGAGCAAGTGAGAGGGAATGGTGACTGAGGAGAAACGGAGACTTTCCGTTTGGAAAATGCGCGACTAAAAATGTGTGGCTGGTAACTGATTTCCTACTTTTTCTTGTAACTTTGCAGCGGTTTTATCAAAAAGTAATGAGATGGCTAAATATTTAACTTCAAGAGCAGAGAATTATTCTCAATGGTACAACGATTTGGTGGTGAAAGCCGGATTGGCCGAGGGCGCCGCAGTGAGAGGCTGTATGGTGATAAAGCCTTACGGTTATGCGATATGGGAGAAGATGCAACAGCAGTTAGACAAGATGTTTAAGGAAACTGGACATGTGAACGCCTATTTCCCGTTGCTGATTCCGAAATCCTTTTTTTCCAAGGAAGCCGATCATGTGGAAGGATTCGCCAAAGAGTGTGCCGTTGTCACTCATTATCGATTGAAAAACGACCCGGACGGCAACGGGGTGGTCGTTGATCCTGAGGCAAAACTGGAGGAGGAGTATATTATCCGCCCCACTTCCGAGACGATTATCTGGAACACTTATAAAGGCTGGATTCAGTCATACCGCGACCTTCCGATTTTGTGCAACCAATGGGCCAATGTGGTGCGTTGGGAAATGCGCACGCGAATGTTTTTGCGCACGGCCGAGTTCCTGTGGCAGGAAGGGCATACCGCTCACGCCACGAAGGAGGAAGCGTTGGAAGAGGCCAACAAGATGGTGCGGGTGTACGCCGAGTTCGCTGAAAAATGGATGGCCATGCCGGTCATCATGGGGCACAAGAGCGAGACGGAGCGTTTCGCAGGTGCTCTCGACACATTGACCATCGAGGCCATGATGCAGGACGGGAAGGCCCTGCAGGCCGGGACATCCCATTTCTTGGGACAGAATTTTGCCAAGGCGTTTGACGTGATGTTTGCCACGAAGGAGGGCAAGCAGGAATATGTGTGGGCCACCTCGTGGGGCGTGTCCACGAGGTTGATGGGGGCTTTGATTATGGCCCATTCGGACGACAACGGGTTGGTGTTGCCGCCGAAGCTGGCTCCGTTGCAGGTGGTTATCGTGCCTATATACAAGGGAGTGGAAGGTTTGGAGCGCATTCGGGAGACTGTGAAGCCGTTGATGGAGACCTTGAGACGGATGGGCATTACGGTGAAGTTTGACGACCGCGACACGCAAAAGCCGGGGTGGAAGTTTGCCGATTACGAGTTGAAAGGAGTGCCTGTCCGTTTGGCCATGGGCGAGCGTGATTTGGCAAACGGAACGGTCGAGGTGGCGCGTCGCGACACGCTGACGAAGGAAACTTTGCCACTGGCCGGGGTGGAGCAGCATATCGAGAAGCTTTTGGAGGAGATGCAGGAGAATATTTACAAGCTGGCCCTCGAACGGCGCAATAAGTTGATAACGAAAGTGGACTCGTATGACGAGTTTAAGGAATTGATAGAGACGAAAGGCGGATTCTTCCTTTGCCATTGGGACGGAACACCGGAGACGGAAGCCCGCATCAAGGAAGAGACGAAAGCCACGATTCGGTGCATTCCTTTTGATTCTCCGGAAGAGGAAGGGAAATGCATGGTGACAGGCAGACCGTCGCACCGCCGCGTGTTGATAGCCAGAGCTTATTAAAGGAGGGAATATGTTGCCAGTTGTAGAGCGTTTTTTAAGGTATGCGCAAGTCCATACCCAGTCGGACCGGGAGACCGGTTTGAATCCGAGCACGCCCGGGCAGTTGAAGTTCGCTTATCTTTTACAGGACGAGATGACGGCCATGGGCATGGAGGACGTGACGGTGGACGATTACGGCTATGTGATGGGATTTGTTCCTTCGAACGCCGGCCGGGAATGTCCTTCCATTGGTTTTATCGCTCACATGGACACAAGTCCCGACATGAGCGGCAAGCATGTGAAGCCGCAAATCATAGCGGATTACAAGGGGACGGACATTTTGTTGAACAAGGAACTGCCTTACACGTTGTCTCCGGACGATTTTCCGGAATTGCGGAATTACGTGGGGGACGATTTGATCGTGGCCGACGGGCATACTTTGCTGGGGGCGGACGACAAGGCGGGAATCGCCGAGATTCTGACCGCGATGGAATATTTAATCCAGCACCCGGAGATCCGGCACGGGCGGATAGCTGTTTGTTTCACTCCTGACGAGGAGATTGGAGAAGGGGTGGAGCATTTCGATTTGAAGCGTTTTGGCGCGAAATTCGCCTACACGCTGGACGGCGGGGAGATTGGGGAAATTTCTTGTGAGAATTTTAATGCGGCCCGTGCGTTGTTGACGTTCAAGGGAAGGAATTTCCATCCCGGATATGCGAAAGGGAAGATGGTCAACTCCATCAAGGTGGCCAACGAGTTTGTCGCCAGCCTGCCGCCCAAGGATTCTCCGGAATGCACTTCCGGCTACGAGGGCTTTTTCCATGTCTACTCTATCCGGGGGACAGTGGAAGAGACCGTGTTGGAAATACTTATCCGTGATTTTGACAAAGAGCGGTTCGGATGGCGGAAGAGTGTCATAGAAAACGGCGTGCGGGAGTTTTCCCGAAAGTATGATTTGCCGGTCACTTTGGACATGCGGGATCAGTATTTCAATATGAAGGAACAATTGGAGTCCGTGCGTTTTATCGTGGATATCGCCAAGCAAGCCATGAGCGAGTTGGGCATCAAGCCGCTTATCGTGCCTATCCGGGGAGGAACAAACGGCTCGCGTTTGTCATTCATGAATTTGCCAACACCGAATCTTTCAAACGGGGGACATAACTCGCATGGCCGTTACGAGTATATTCCTGTCGGTTCGATGCGCAAGTTGGTGGAGTTGATTGTGCGTATTTCGGAACTTTGCGTCAAGATATAATATACGGGGAAGTCGTTTATAATAATAAAAAGCGTGTGGCAAGACTAGAAACTTGCCACACGTTTTTTTTTGTGTGAGATGAGGAGTTTATTCCTTTTGTTTTTGTTTGGCGGCGTTTTCTGCGGCAGCCAGTTGTTCCTCGGATTCTCGGGTCACCCGTTCAAGGCGGCCCATGATGGAGAAGATGAATATGGCCGACAACGCACAGCAACCGATGAGAATGCCCCAAAGAGCGGTGAGGCTGACTTCTTCCCAAAAATAGCCGATGATGCCGACGAGGTAGTTTCCGATGGCCGTTGCCGCAAACCAACCGCCCTGCATAAGGCCTTTGTATTTTGGCGGGGCCACCTTGGAGACGAACGAAATCCCCATCGGGCTGAGGAATAATTCAGCACAAGTGAGCACGAGATACGTGTTGATCAACCAATAAGGCGACACTCTGTTTTCGGCCGTCATCGGGTGGGTGGTGAGCTCGGAAGGAGCGGTGAGGCCCATGGAGCCGACAAGCAGGATGAGAAATCCCGCGGCGGCGATAATCATGCCGATGCCTATCTTGCGCGGGGCAGAAGGTTCCATTTTTTTGCTGTTCAACCATTTGAACAATCCCACAAATATGGGCGTGAGGATGATGATGAACATGGGATTGAATTGCTGGAATATTTGAGGCGTGATAGCCGTCACAACATTTTCTCCGGCGGGAGAGATGAATTTGCTTTGGTAGACAAAAAACAGGACAATGGCAAAGACCACAGCCATGATGCCTCCGACCGGTTTCATTTTCTTTTCTCCGGTGAGGACCATGTAAACCCCATAGAAGAACAGGATGAATGGCACCAATCCGTAAAGGGAGAAAAGCAGGTTGGTGGGGCCGGACACTTCGGTGGCGGTGTAGTCACGGGCGAAGAAGGTCATGGTGAGTCCGTTTTGATGGAAGGACATCCAAAAGAAAATGACCACGGCAAACACCAACCCGAGGGCGATGAGGCGCTCCTTGGTTTGCTGGGGCGTGAGCTCCACGATGATGGAGTCTTTGTCTCCTTTGCCTTCCGCTTTTTCTTTTTCAGTGGCATCGGCGGATTTGTAATATTTGCGGAAGCCCAAGAATATGGCAAGGGAGATAATCAGGCTGACGCAAGCCACTCCGAATCCCCATTGGTAAGACCCGCAGAGGACGTCGATATAGTGGGTGGCAAAAGAACGCAGGGAGTCGATTCCAGTTATCGTGACATTCTGGTCGGTGGCCAAGGCTACCAATTTTTCATATCCGGCGGAGCCTTCGGCGAGGGCGCCGCTTTGCAGTTGGTGGGCGAGGGCGGGGATTTCACCGTTGTAGGTGAAGTCCGCCTTGTTCATGAGCGATTCCGTGATTTGGTTGGCCATGCTGGGAGCGAAGAAGGCTCCAATGTTGATGCACATGTAGAAGATGCTGAAGGCCAAGTCCCGGTTTTTGCTGTAGCGAGGCGTGTCGTAAAGGTTGCCAATGAGCACTTGCAAGTTGCCTTTGAAAAAGCCCGTGCCGATGGCGATGAGGGCAAGGGAGGTAATCATGACGGCCAGTCCGCTTCCAAAGGCGAGAAGCGCGTAACCGAGGAACATGATGACGGTGCCGAGTGTGATTGTTTTGCCGTAGCCGAAATATTTGTCGGCGACGAATCCGCCAAGCACAGGGAGAAAGTAGACCGCGGCCAGAAAGATGCCGAACATCTGTCCGGTGGCGGCGGAGGTCCAGCCGTACCGGGCCTGAAGGTAGAGCGTGAAAATCGCAAGCATGGTGTAGTAGCCGAATCGTTCTCCCATGTTGGCGAAAGCTAGGACGAATAGTCCTTTGGGATGATCTTTAAGCATGTTGGGTAGTTTTTAGGGTGATACGTTAAAAAAAGAGCAAGGAGAATGTCCCCTTGCTCTTTTTTTGTGATTGAATTGTTATTTTGTGACTCTTTCAAGCCATTTGACCATACCGAACATGACACCCATGGAGATAATACATACCACCATGAAGATAGTCCAGCATTGCCAGATAGGAATCTTGTTGTACATTAACGGGCCAATCCACAAAAGAAGGTTGCCGACGGCGGTGGCTCCGAGCCATAAGCCTTGGCACAAGCCTTGCAAATGCTTGGGAGCGACTTTGGACACGAACGACAATCCGAGCGGAGAGATGAACAGTTCGGCCACCGTGAGGAAGAAGTAGAGCACAATCAACACCCACGGGCCGGCTTTCATGGCTTCTTGTTGCTCAGGACTCATGTGAAGGAAGTTCTGAGCGGATGGATAACCTTGGATGTTGCAATAGATGACCAAGAAAAGGTAGGCGATGGCGGCTATCCCCATACCGTAGGCGATTTTACGCGGCGTGGAGATTTCCTTGCCTTTGCGGGCCAGCGATCCGAACACCATCATGATAATCGGGGTGAGCACAATCACGAAGAAGGGGTTTACGGCTTGCCAAATTTCGGGAGCGACGGTGGAGGTGTCCACGAAGTCGCGGGCGAAGAGAGAAAGTGACGTGCCGTTTTGGTGGAACGAGAACCAGAAGAACACAGCGATACCAAGCACGGCAAACAAGGCGTACATGCGTTGTTTGATTTCCTTGGCCATTGCCAATTTCTCCTCTTGCGTGTAATTTTCAACGACTTGTTCTGCTTTCTTGCCCGGGGTCGGGAATATTTTCTTGGTGCAAATGAAAATCGTCAACGAAATCAACATCGCAAGTACCGATGCGATGAAGGAGTAGTGGATACCGGTGTTGAACACGTCAAGGTATTTGGAGCAGAATGCCGTCAGGTCGGAAACAGCTGTGGCGCTTACTTGCGAGGCCAATGTCTGCAAGTTTTGCAATTGCTCTGCGGCCATGCTTGCGCCGTTGTTGATGTAGGCGTGGCAGAGGGCGGGAAGACTGGCGTTGTATTCCATGCCGTTCTCGTTCAACCACCAGGAACGGAGAGCCGGAGCGACGAACGGAGCCACGAGACCACCGACGTTGATGAACACGTAGAAAATCTGGAAGCCGGAGTCGCGTTTGCTTTTGGCGATTCGCAAGGCGTCCGGGCCCTGTTTTGCGGCCTCGGCCTCGTAGTTGTCGTAAATTTGGCCCACGATGGCTTGCAGGTTGCCTTTGAACAGACCGTTACCGAAGGCAATCATGAACAAGGCCACGCACGTCATGGTCAGCAGCCACGCTTGATTGGCGGCGGTGGCAAGGATGGGGAACGACAGGACGACGTATCCCAACGACATGATGACCAATCCTTTGATAATGGTACCTTTGTAGTTTTGGGTTTTGTCGGCGATATATCCACCGACGAGACTAAGCACGTAAATGCCTGCATAAAAGAACGAATAGATTAAACCACCTGTCGCGTCGCTCAAGCCGAATTTGGAACATAGGAAAAGGACAAGCACGGCGTTCATGATGTAGTAACCGAATCGTTCTCCCATGTTGCTGAGCGCGGCAGGAATTAATCCCTTGGGTTGATTTTTGAACATAGATTTTTGATTTATTGGTTAACTAAAAAATTTATTTTCGTAAATGCACCTGCAAATATAAAAGTTTTTTTTATCTTTCGCTGAGGAAACGTTTTAGAGTTATTGACATGAATGAATTTGGTAAGATTTTTTGTACTTCGCAGTTGGCTCAGTTGGATGAGTATACCATTGAGAAAGATGGTGTTACGTCGTTGGAACTGATGGAGGGAGCGGCTGTTGTTTTTACAAGAAAATTGTTGGAATTTTTTCCCAAAGCGAGATTTTTTGCCGTTGTGGCGGGGCCTGGAAATAATGGTGGGGATGGTTTTGCGTGCGCGAGATTCTTGATGGATGCAGGGAAGAACGTGAAAGTGTATGACGTGACGCCGGGAAAAGATGGTTCCGTAGCACGGGAAACATGCCGCCAGCGTTATTTGGAGGCAGGGGGGAGGATTGTGGAGGTGAGAAGGGCGGGAGAGTTGCGTTTGGAGGAAGGGCAGGTGGTCGTGGACGCATTATTCGGAGCTGGATTGAATCGTCCCGTGAAAGGCGTGTACGCGGAGGTTGTTGAAACGATGAATGAATCGGGACTTCCAATTGTGGCGTTGGATATGCCATCCGGGTTGATGGGGGAGGACAACGGGGAGAATGACGGGGCCATAGTGAACGCTGTCCGCACGATTACGTTTCAATTCCCAAAGTTGGCTTTGATGTTTGCGGACAATTACCCGCATGTGGGAGAATGGACGGTGGTGGACATTGGTTTGAATCCGGACGTGTTGAGCGAGACTGCTTCCCGTTATTACTTTTTGGACAGGGACAGGGTCGCCATGCGGTTGCGGACTCCGGGGAAATTTGCCCATAAAGGAACCGAGGGACATACTTTATTAATCGTCGGTTCAGAAAAAATGCAGGGGGCGGCGGTGTTGGCTACCGGAGGAGCTTTGCGTTCAGGGGCGGGACTGGTGTCGGTGCTGTTGAATTTTTCGAATGACAGTGTGTTCCGGATGAAAATGCCGGAAGTCTTGTTGCGAAGCCCTCTCGCATGGAATTTTGAGGAAAGGATTACCGATAAGTATCAGTCTGTGGCCATTGGTCCGGGCTTTGACATGACAGCGTTGTCGGAGGAAAGAATGTGGAAAATACTCAAGGAGGGGTATACGGGGAAAATGGTGTTGGACGCGGATGCCTTGAATTTGTTGTCAACGCACCCGGAATGGTGGACGCACATTCCCAAAGAGGCCGTATTGACCCCCCATCCGAAAGAATTCGAACGTTTGGCAGGAAAAAGCAGGAATAATTTTGAGAGATTAAATAAATTGAGCACATTCGCGCAGGAACACGATGTGGTTATGGTGTTGAAAGGCGCGCATACCGTGATTGCCTCTCCGGATGGAAGATGTTTCTTCAATACGAGCGGCACGCCCGGAATGGCAAAGGGGGGAAGCGGCGACGTGTTGACGGGAATCATTGCCGCGTTGTTGGCAAGTGGCCACGAGCCATTGGACGCGGCCATCGTGGGGGTGTTCGCCCATGGTTTGGCTGGAGAAAAGGCTGCCGGTCGTTATGGCGTGAGGGGAATGAAAGCGGGGGATGTGGCCGAAGCGTTGGGCGAGGCTTGGAAAGAATTGGAAAGTTATAAAAATAAAGATTTGTGCCTATGAAAAGGTTGTTTATTACGATTGGTTTGATTGGTCTTGTCGTTCTTTCTGCAATGGGACAGAAGAAACGGGAGGTGATGACGCCTACGGCGGTGAGTTATGTGTTGCCTCGGGTGGAGTATGACGTGGTGGTGACGATGGAGTGTGTGGAATTGATACCCGGGCCTTTGTGCCGCTATGCCGAAGAAGAGTTGGGCGAGCGGCCTGAAATTGAGACGGCTGGACAACAATGGAGGGTGAAAACCATCCGGTTGAAGCCGAGGTCCGTGCCGGACAAAAACGCCATGTTTTCCGTAGGGGCGAGTGGAACTTACGGGGCTGTGGCATTGAATTTGACTCCTGAAGGTTTTTTGGCCGGTGTCGGTGGAGTTTATAGGGCAGGGGAAAGCGGAAAATCGAATGGGGCGGTTTATAAAGAGGAAAAGAGACCGGTGGTGAAAGAGGCGAGTTATGTGGATTTTGGCGTTCGTTCCACGAAAAAGGAGGTGTTGGATTCCAATTTCACGATGGTTGAGTACGAGGGGGAGATGCGAAGGCAATGGGATCCTATAATTCGTTATGAATTGAAAGACGAGGCGGATTATGCCAGCGAATGCGCCAGAGAAATTTTTAATGTCCGTCAGAAACGATTGGAGGCGATTGCCACTGTGAATCAGGCCGCATTGGACGAGTTGGAGAGATTGGAAGCCGATTATATGAGTCTTTTTATGGGGAAACGGATTTCCCGGAAGGTGGTGAAGCGTTTTACTTTTGCGCCGGAGAAAGCGGACGATTCGATTCTTTTGTTTCGTTTTTCTGAGAGTAAAGGGATAACTACGAAAAACAATGTCGCAGCCCAGCCTTATATCGTGGAGGTGAGGAATGTGGTGGTCGTGGACACGAAAAATGGGAACGGGGGCCAAGGAAATGCGGCAGGTTCCGGCATAACGTATCGGGTGCCTGCCGTGGCGGATTTGGTGTTGATGAAAGGAGATGAAGAGGTTCTGTCGGTGCGGGCTGTTTTGCCTCAATTGGGCTATTTCGCCACATTCCCGACTGATGTGATTGACAATGAAGGGATATATATGGAGTTTTATCCGGAATACGGTTCGTTGAAGGGGATAGGAAGGAAATAAAATATGGCTGCTATTCGTGATAATGGATTAATGAACAGGTTCTTGTTGTGGCGGGCGCGTCATATCAAGGAACAGCAGTTTATTGTGATTTTGAGTATCTTGGTGGGGGTCGTTACAGGACTGGCTAGCGTGTTGTTGAAAAACATGGTTAATTTCACGCATACCCTTGTGACGGAGCAGTTACAGCTGGATAGCGGTAGTTGGGTGTTTTTTGTTTGTCCGTTCATAGGTATCGTGTTGACGTGGCTTTTTGTGAAATATTACGTGAAGGACGATATCAGTCATGGCGTGACGAAGGTGTTGTATGCCATATCGCGACAGAATAGCATGATAAAATCCCATAACAATTACACCTCTATGATAGCCAGTACGCTGACTATCGGATTTGGAGGATCGGTGGGAACGGAGGCTACGATTGTGTTGACGGGTGCCTCCATCGGGTCGAGTCTGGCCCGTTTTTTCCATATGAATTATAAAGTGATGACATTGATGATTGGGTGCGGGGCTGCCGGAGCGATTGCGGGAATCTTCAAAGCGCCGATCGCCGGCATTGTTTTCACGATGGAGGTGTTGATGCTGGATTTGACGATGGCTTCTTTGGTGCCATTGATGTTTACGGCAATAACCTCTTATGTGATAACGTATTTTTTTATGGGCGACGGTTTTGTGTTTTCTTATCAGATTACGGATCACTTTGTTATGGCCAATTTCCCATATTATGTGCTATTGGGATTGTTTACCGGTTTCCTTTCTGTTTATTTCGTGCGTATGAATTTGCGGATTGAGCAGTTTCTGGCCAGGATTGCCAATCCGTTAAAGAAGATGGTGCTGGGGGGAGCGTTGCTGGGTATCGTGATTTTTGTTTTTCCTCCTCTTTACGGTGAAGGTTACATAACGTTGGATGAGATGATGGCGGGAAACTCTGAGAGCCTTTTGAGGAATACTTATTTTTTTAATTTCCGCGACAATCTGTGGATTATGGTGTTGTTTGTGGCGGGGTTGGTGTTTATGAAAGTTTTTGCCACCGCTTTTACGAATGGCAGTGGCGGCGTGGGCGGTGTTTTTGCTCCCAGTTTGTTCACGGGTGGCGTGGCCGGTTTTTTGTTGGCGATGCTTATTAATATGAGCGGGATTCGTACGGTGGAAGAAAGCCATTTCGTGTTGGCGGGAATGGCGGGAGTGATGTCTGGCGTGATGAAGGCGCCTTTGACGGCGATGTTTCTTATTGCGGAGATCTCGGGAGGATACGCTTTGTTTTTGCCTTTGATGTTGACCTCGGTGTTGGGGTATCTTACAAGCCGGGGGATGGAGCCTTATTCCATTTATGCTCGTCGATTGGCGCAAAAAGGAGACTTGTTGACGCATAACAAGGACAAGGCGGTGTTGACTCTGATGAAATTGGAAAAGGTGGTTGAGACTGATTTTCAGCAGGTGGGGATTGATGACACGTTGGGGGATCTGGTGAAAGTGGTTTCCAAGTCCAGTCGTAATCTGTTTCCGGTGCTTAGTGCCGGCGGACAGTTGTTGGGTATCGTGTCATTGGATGATATTCGCAAAGTGATGTTTGATCCCAATATGTATGCCAATACGTATGTCCGGGATTATATGATTCGTCCGTCGGCCGTGATAGATATTTGCGATTCCATGGAATGCGTGATGAAGAAATTTGAGGATACTAGGGCATGGAACTTGCCTGTGTTGAAAGATGGAAAATACATCGGTTTTGTTTCCAAAGCCAAAATCTTCAATACTTACAGGAAAGTGTTGATCCATTTCTCGGATGATGATTGATGTCTATGTGCAAGATATTGATTATCATTATGTTTTTGTTTTATGGAAGAATGGTGGCATATTTTTTATAGATTCAAGATAGAAGTGCAATTTCCTCCCTTCGTCCTTGCAGCGTAGCGGAAAGGGCGAAGGGAGGAAACCGG
>CALUHX010000094.1 GCA_944320555.1 uncultured Butyricimonas sp.
GTTTTCAAGGACGCTCCGTTCTATGGGAACGGAACGAGCGAGCGGTTGTTTGAGAAGGGTTTGTGCCTGCCTTCGGGGCCGACGCTGAGGGAGGAGGATTTGGAGCGAGTGGCGGAAGTGATTAGAAAGTTAGGGAAGAGGTGAAAATAGGAAATTAAGTGTGTTAAAGGAAATGGTCCTCAAGAGTTAAAAAACTCTTGGGGACTTTTTGTTTTTGGAAAGAAAGCTGTGGGGCTTTTTTAACAAAAAAGAGCGCAAGGGGAGACAATGTGTGGATATGGGCATTAAAGGGATGTTAAATGCGGTCTTAATGCACTCTTTTGTCCTTAAAAGCGTGATATTCCTTATGAAAAGATTAAAATTTGTATTAACATTATTTAGGCCCGGTGAATTTAACATTGGGGGAATAATCTATAATTTTGGAGAAATCGAAAATCCCTCGGGGCGGATGGTGGAAACGGAATGGGGATTGGAGATTGGAGAGAGACAAAAGTAATATAAATCATGATAAAACGAGAGATATGAATACAGTTGATATCAAAGCATTGAATGAGCGCATACAGCAGGAAAGCTCTTTCGTCGACATGATTAACATGGAGATGAATAAAGTAATCGTGGGACAGAAACATTTGGTGGAGGGGTTGTTGATCGGAATGTTGTCCAACGGGCACATTTTGTTGGAAGGTGTGCCGGGTTTGGCAAAAACGTTGGCCATTAACACGCTTGCGAATATTATCAACGCAAAATTCAGCCGTATCCAGTTTACTCCGGACTTGCTGCCGGCGGACGTTTTGGGTACGATGATTTATTCCCAGAAGCAAGAGGAGTTTGTGGTGAAGAAAGGGCCGATATTCGCCAATTTTATTTTGGCGGACGAGATTAACCGTGCCCCGGCAAAAGTGCAATCCGCTTTGCTGGAGGCGATGCAGGAGCGTCAGGTGACTATCGGCGACATGACCTACAAGTTGGAAGAGCCGTTCCTGGTGATGGCGACGCAGAACCCGATTGAGCAGGAAGGGACTTATCCGCTGCCGGAGGCGCAAGTGGACCGTTTCATGCTGAAGGTGGTGATCGACTACCCGAAGAAGGAGGAGGAGAAGTTGATTGTCCGCCAGAATCTGGAGAAGACTTTCCCGAAGGCCAACACGATTTTGCAGCCGGGAGACATCCTGCGCGCCCGCGACGTGGTGAAAGAGGTGTATTTGGACGAGAAGATTGAGAAATATATCGTGGACATCGTGTTCGCCACCCGTTATCCGCAAGAGCACGGTTTGGAAAAGTTTGTGTCGATGATTTCATACGGGGCTTCCCCGCGTGCCAGCATCAGCCTGGCCAAGGCCGCGCAGGCGTACGCATTTATCAAACGCCGGGGGTATGTGATTCCGGAGGACGTGCGCGCCGTATGCCACGACGTGTTGCGCCACCGTATCGGATTGAGCTATGAGGCGGAGGCCAACAACCTGACCAGCGAGGAAATTGTGAGCGAGATTTTGAACACGGTGGAAGTGCCTTAGTCGTTAAAACCGAAAAGCGGCGGGGAATTGACGAGCGACTGCCGCAAGGTTGGCTTTTGGTTTTTAACTTTAAAATTGAGACTATGGAGACTTCAGAATTATTGAAACGGGTTCGCAAGATAGAAATCAAGACGCGTGGGCTGACGAACAACATTTTCGCCGGGGAGTACCACACGGCCTTCAAGGGACGTGGTATGACGTTCAGCGAGGTGCGGGAGTACCAGTACGGGGACGACATCCGGAACATAGACTGGAACGTGACGGCCCGTTACAACCATCCTTATGTGAAGGTGTTTGAGGAGGAGCGTGAGTTGACCGTGATGTTGCTGATTGACGTGAGCGGCTCGCGGAACTTCGGGACCGTGTCGAAGCTGAAAAAGAACCAAATCACGGAGATTGCCGCCGTGTTGGCCTTCTCGGCCATTCAGAACAACGACAAAATCGGCGTGATTTTCTTTTCGGATAAAATCGAGAAATTCATACCGCCCAAAAAGGGGAGCACGCATATCCTGCACATAATCAGGGAGTTGATAGATTTCACCCCGGAGCGGAAGCAGACGAACATCGGAGTGGCCTTGCAATACCTGACAAACGCCATCAAGAAACGCTGCACCTGTTTCCTGATTTCGGATTTCATGGACGAGCATGACTTTGAACATCCGTTGTTGATAGCCAACAAAAAGCATGACATGGTGGCCTTACGGGTGTATGACGAGCGGGAGAAGGAGTTGCCGCCCGTGGGATTGATTTACTTGACGGACGCGGAGACGGGCGAGCATATATGGGTGGACACTTCAGACCGGAGCGTGAGGGAGGGGTACAAGAAGTTCATGGGCGAACGGGAGAAGGAAATGGAGCGCGTGTTCAAACGTTCGGGCGTGGACGTGGCCTCCATCAGCGCGGACGAGGATTATGTCCGGGCCCTGATAACCTTGTTCAAGAAACGGGGAACCGGTTATTAGTTGAAATTTGAAAAAAGAGAATGTGACATGAAAGGCAGATTGATTTTATTGCTATTGGTGTTGTTGTGCGGTGTGGGAGGCGTGAAGGCGCAAAATGTGGAGTACATCGCAGAGGTGGACACTAATTATATAATGATAGGCGACCAGATACATTTTCGCATGAAAGTGTTGGCGGAGCCGGGCGCAAGGGTGAATTTTCCTGTGTTGAAGGATACGCTCGCAAAGGGAATCGAGATTGTTTCCGGGCCGGTGCGGGATTCCGTGGAGGAACGTGACGGGAGGATGCTGATAGAGGAGAGTTATGTGATAACCTCTTTCGACACGGGTGTTTACGTGTTGCCTTCCGTGCCGATACAGGTTTTGCGGGAGGATTTCAACAATGTGTTGCGAACGGATCCCATTCAATTGATAGTGAACACCTACGTGGTGGATTTGCAAAAGGGGTATAACGACATCGTGATGCCTAAATCGGCACCGTGGACGTTTGGCGAGATCCTGCCTTATGTGTTGTGGGTGTTGCTGGGACTGGCGGTCGTCGCATTGATTGTTTGGATTGTGCGCAAGCGGAAGAGGCACGAGCCGATATTTGCCAACGTGAAGCCGGCGATACCTCCTTACGAGTTGGCCATTCAGGCTTTGGAGGAAATCAAGAAAGAGAAATTGTGGCAAAGCGGCAAGACGAAAGAGTATTACACGAGGCTTACGGATGCGATTCGCGCTTACCTGAACGGAGAGTTGGGCATCTCGGCCATGGAGCAGACCTCGTTTGAGACTTTGCGCGACTTGGAGAAAAATAAAAATGTCACCAAGGAGCAGCGGGAGAAGTTGGCAATGATGTTTGAGACCGCCGATTTCGTGAAGTTCGCAAAGGCGGAACCGCTGCCGAACGAGAACGAAAGCAATCTGAACATCGCTTACGGATTCGTGAACGAGACGAACGAGACAATCCGGGAGCAGGAGGAAAAAGCCCGGCAGGAGGCGGAAGCGAAAGAACGGGCCAGGCGGGAGCAAGAGGAGAAAGAGGCCCGAGCCGGACAGGAGGCGGAACAGGCTCCGAAAGAGAAATAGAAAATGAACATTAAAACGAGAAGATATGTTTGGATATGAATTTGCAAATCCCGAGTATTTCTGGCTGTTGCTGGTCATCGTGCCCATGATTGTGTGGTATGTTTTCAAGGAAAGGAGCTCGCATGCCGATTTGCAATTTTCTTCGATAAATTATTTCAAGACCCTCAAGCGGGGAAGCCGGATTTGGTTGCGTCACGTGCTGTTCGCCCTCCGGGTGTTGGCGATTGCCATATTGGTGTTCGCCTTGGCGCGTCCGCAGTCGAACAACAGCTGGCAGACCTATAACAGCGAGGGCATCGACATCATGCTGGCCTTGGACATATCCGGCAGTATGTTGGCCCGGGATTTCGATCCGGACCGGTTGGAGGCGGCCAAGGAGGTGGCGACGAAATTCATTTTGGAGCGCCCGCAGGACCGAATCGGCTTGGTGGTGTTCGCCGGCGAGAGTTTCACGCAAAGTCCCTTGACGACGGACAAGGCCGTGCTGGTGAATCTGATGAAAGACCTCCACAGTGGAATGATTGAAGACGGGACTGCCATCGGCTTGGGGCTGGCCAATGCGGTCAACCGGCTGAAGGACAGCGAGGCGAAGTCGAAGGTGATTATCCTGCTGACGGATGGAATCAATAACCGCGGGGCGGTGGCCCCGATGACGGCGGCCGAGTTGGCGAAGACGTTCGGAATCCGGGTGTACACGATAGGTGTCGGAACGCTGGGAGAGGCGCCTTATCCCGTGCAGACCCCGTGGGGCATTCAGTTGCAGAACATGCCCGTGGAAATCGACGAGGATATTCTGACTCAAATCGCCAATCTGACGGGAGGAAAATATTTCCGGGCCACGGACAACGAGAAACTGGAACAGATTTACCAAGAGATAGACCAATTGGAAAAGAGCAAGGTGGAAGTGAAGCATTTCAGCAAGAAGGACGAGCATTATTTCCTTTTTGCGCTCGTGGGGGCGTTGCTTTTGATTGCGGAGGCTTTGGGTAGATACACGTTATTGAGAAAAATTCCTTAAACTAAATTGAGAAGGTTATGTTTAGATTTGCACATCCAGATTTGTTATATTTGTTGGTCGTTATTCCATTGCTGGTCGTGTTCTTCGTGGTGGTGAGAACCCGTAAGAAGAAGGCGATAGCCGAGTTCGGCAATCCGGAATTGCTGGCGACCTTGATGCCGTTGCAATCTTACAAGCGGGAGGCGGCGAAATTCGTGATGGTGCTGATAGCCCTGTTTTTTGTCATCTTGGGAGTGGCAGGACCGCAGTTCGGTTCCAAGCTTCAACAGGTGAAGCGGGAGGGCGTGGAGTTGATTATCGCCTTGGACGTGTCGAATTCCATGATGGCTGAGGACATAAAGCCCAGCCGGTTGGCCGCCGCCAAGCAGGCCATTTCCCGCATGACGGACAAGTTGACCGACGACAAGGTGGGATTGATTGTCTTTGCGGGCGACGCTTACGTGCAGTTGCCCATCACGACGGATTATTCTTCGGCCAAATTGTTCTTGTCGGGGATATCGACGGACATAGCGCCGATTCAAGGCACGGCTATCGGCGCCGCCATTGATTTGGCCTCCAAGTCTTTCACTCCGGAGACGGAGGCCTCGAAGGCGATAATTGTGATCACGGATGGCGAGAACCATCAGGATGACGCCGTGGCAGCCGCCAAGGCGGCCCGGGAAAAGGGAATTTATGTCCACACAATAGGGATGGGATTGCCTCAGGGCGCTCCGATTCCTGAAAAAGGCAATCCCGGACAGTTCATGAAAGACGGACAAGGCAATGTGGTGATTTCCAAACTGGACGAGACCACTTTGCGGGAGATTGCCAAAGCCGGCGAGGGCATATTCGTGCGGGCAAGCAACACAAACGTGGGGCTTAACACACTGTTGGACGAAATCAACGAGATGGACAAGACTTTGCTGGAGGAACAGGTGTTCAGCGATTATGCGGAGAAATACCAGTATTTCTTGCTGCTCGCGTTGCTGTTCGTGTTGGTTGATTTTATGATATTGGAGCGGAAAAACAAAAACCTCTTGAAGGTGAATATTTTCGGGACTGAAGAAAAGAATGTGAACGATTAAATATAGGAGATAAGATTATGCTGAAAATGATTATGACATTGGGAATGGTGTTTGGGATTGGCACGTCGGTTTTCGCACAACAGGAGCGGAAAATCATACGGGAGGGGAATGACTTGTTCCATAAGAATGATTTTGAGAAGGCGGAAGTGGAATACCGTAAAGCGTTGGAGGCGAAAGACGATTCCTATGCGGCCGCTTTCAATCTGGGCGACGCCCTTTACAAACAGAAAAAATACGAGGAAGCGTTGGAGCAATTTGAAAAGTTGGCCGTCGACGAAAAAGACAAGGAGCGTCTGGGGGAATTGTATCATAACATCGGGAACACGTTTTTGGCCATGAACAAGCCGGAGGAAAGCATTGCCGCCTATAAGCAGTCCTTGTTAAACCGTCCGACTTCCCAGGAAACGAAGTACAATCTGGAATTTGCCCGTCAACAGTTGCAACAACAGCAGCAACAGCAACAAAACCAGAATCAAGACCAAAACCAAGACAACAAGGAGCAAAACCAGAATAATCAACAGCAGCAGAATCAAAATCAGGATCAACAGCAGAATCAACAAAATCAAAACCAACAGAATCAAGACAAGAATCAGCAGGAGCAGAACAAAGACCAACAGAATCAAAACAAGGACAAACAAGACCAGCAGAAAGACCAACAGCAGGGACAGGATAAACAAGACCAAAACCAGCAGCAACAACAGGGAGGCGAGCCTCAGGAAGGCAAGATTTCCAAAGAGGACGCCGAGCGGTTGTTAGAGGCTTTGGAAAACGATGAGAAGGAGACGCAGGAGAAAGTGCAGAAGCAGAAAGCCGAGGTTCAACAGGCCAAGAAGATGAAAATAGAGAAGAATTGGTAATTTTGCAGGCAAAAAGAATGAAATAAAAAACAAAGCGATGAGGTCATTATTTTTACTATTAGTATTGTTTATTGCCGGAGGGGCCCGTTTGGCGGCGCAGGATGTCTCGTTTACGGCTTCCGCGCCCAATGTGGTGGAAGTGGGGGAACAATTCCGTCTTTCCTACTCGTTGAACAAGGAAGGGGAGGAATTGCGGCTGCCCGCCTTGCAAGGGTTTGAGTTGTTGGCCGGTCCTTCCATGAGCACTTCCATGTCGACCACCATCATTAATGGAAAAATGTCGAGCAATTCGGAATACATTTACACTTATGTGCTGGAGGCTTCCGCCGAGGGGGAATACACGATAGCTCCCGCGACGATAAAAGTGGACGGCAAGGAAATAAAGTCCAATTCCGTGACCATCAAAGTGGTCAAAGGGTCGGCCCGTCCGCAGCAGGGACAACAGGGCGGGGGAGCTGAAGAGGCCGGGGCAGGCACCTCCATCAAGAAAGACGACATTTTCCTGCGGCTGGAGGTCAATCGCAAGTCCCTTTATGTGGGCGAAAGCGTGGTGGCCACGCTGAAGATTTACACCCGTGTCGGCTTGTCGCAGTTCGGGCGGAGCAAATTTTCCCCGTTTGACGGATTTTTGGCGGAAGAGCTAAGCACTCCGCAGAACATCGAGTTCCGGCGCGAGGCTTACAACGGGCAGGTGTATGACGTGGGCGTTTTGCGGGAGACGGTGTTGTTTCCTCAACATGCCGGGACGCTGACCATAGAGCCTTTCGAGCTGGAGTGCATCGTACGTCAGCGGCTGAGCCGTTCGAGAAGCTTTTTTGACGACTTTTTCGACAGCAATTACCGCAACGTGCGGGTGATGACCAAGAGCGACCCCGTGAACGTGACCGTCAAGAGTCTGCCTGAGGAGGGAAAGCCGTTGGGATTCAATGGAACGGTGGGCAAACTTTCCATGACGACATCCATTTCCGCCGACTCGCTGAAGGCAAATGACGCGTTGACATATAAAATCGTGTTCAAAGGCACGGGAAACCTGAAGTTGATTGATGCCCCGAAGATTAATTTCCCGCCGGACTTCGAGGTGTACGACCCGAAGGCGGTCAACGACGTGCGTACCACAAGCGACGGGACCACGGGGACTGTCACGTTTGAATATTTGGTCATTCCCCGCTTTGCCGGCGATTACACCGTGCCTGCCGTGCGGTATTCCTATTTCGACACGTCTTCCAAGACATACAAGACGTTGAGCGGAAAAGAATACGACATACATGTGGAAAAAGGGCGCGAGGACGGGACGGCTTCCGGGGCGACTGCCGTGCAGTCGTTCAAGAAAGAGGACGTGAAAATGCTGGGCGAGGACATCCGTTACATCAAGACGGGCGACAGCAGGTTGAAGGAGAAGGGCGTGCATTACTACGGGACTCCCGCTTATTGGTTGAGCTTCCTCGTCCCCTTTGTGTTGTTTGTGGTGGGCATGTTCCTGAACCGCCAGCGTATCAAGGCGAACGCCGACCTCGTGCGGGTGAAGAGCAAAACGGCCAACAAGATGGCGCAGAAACGCCTGCGGGCCGCCGCCGCTGCCATGAAGGCTTCCAACTCGGAGTCGTTCTACGAGGAGGTGTTGAAGGCCATGTGGGGCTACGTGAGCTACAAGTTGAACATTGCCGCCTCCAATCTGAAGCGGGACAACATCAGCGAGATTCTCACCAAGCGGGGCGTGGAGCCGGCATTGATTCAGAATTTCATGGAGGTGCTTGACAATTGCGAGTTTGCCCGTTACGCTCCGGACAGCGGGAAGAACGAGGAGATGGACAAGGTGTATAAAAACAGTCTGGAGGTGATTACGAAGTTGGACAAAGCGATTTGATGTTTGAACTTTAAAGAACAGTGAAGATGATGAAAAGGCTATATATTATTTTTATCGGTGTGTTGATGGCGGGAACGGCGTTCGCCGCCGACGACCTCAAGGCGGCGGAAGACGAGGCCGCCAAAATGTACAAGGAGGGCGACTATGCGAAGGCTGTCGAATTGTACGAGCAAATTTTGAGCGGGGACAGGGAATCGGCTGCCGTTTATTACAACCTTGGGAACGCCTACTACAAGACGGGCGAGACGGCGAAAGCGATATTGAATTACGAGCGAGCCCTCTTGCTCCAACCGGGCGACAAGGACGCGAAATACAACCTTGCGATGGCACAACGCTCCACGGTGGACAATATCAAGGTGTTGCCGGAGTTGTTCCTCGTGCGTTGGTACAACGGGTTCGTGACGGCTTTCACCGCCGACCAGTGGGCGTATGTCTCCGTTTTCCTCTTCATTTGCTTTTTGGTGATGTCGGTGGTGTTTTTCCATGCCACGTCGATTTCCATGAAAAAGATGGGTTTCACGGTGGGTATAGTCGCCCTGCTGCTGGCGGGGGCGACGGTCTTGTTCGCCTCCAAGCAGTATCACCGGCAGACGGACAGGGACATGGGAATCGTGATGACCCCCAGCGTGGTGGTACGCGGGGCGCCGGACGCCAGCGGCACGGAATTGTTCGTCATTCATGAGGGATTGAAGGTGCAGGTGATCGAAACCCTTGGCGAGTGGTACAACGTGCGCCTCGCCGACGGTAACGAGGGATGGATCCGGCAGGCCGACTTGGAAAAGATTTAGGAGAAATATAACCATGGGGGAATTGACGAGGGGCAGTGTCGAAATGTGTTTTCATACTCCCTTCTCCCTTCGGAGGACTCCCTCTATCTTAGGGCGAGTGCAGAACAGTGTTGCTGTTCAGGTATTTAAATTCATTTCCTAAGATAGGGAAAGTGGATACGGAGCGATAGAGGAGCAGACGGAGGACTATGAATGTCTATATCGATATGGCCCTTTCCCGTTATCTCCAGTCGGTTGCATATTTCTTCGTCATTTTTTTCACTATGCTGAAAGAATTCTTTCGCTGCAAATGAAAGATATTTCATGTGGACGTTTCCGAATTCTTGAAATTCTTTGTAGTTTTGTCCATCCGCTGTGGAACGAATGGCGGAGAAGGATAAAAAGTTGTAAGGAATCGTTATGGAGAATTTTATCGTTTCGGCGCGTAAGTACAGGCCGATGACTTTCGACTCGGTCATCGGGCAGCATGCCATCACTTCCACCTTGAGGAATGCCATATTGAACAAGCAATTGGCCCAGGCTTACTTGTTTTGCGGCCCCCGGGGAGTGGGGAAAACCACGTGCGCCCGTATTTTCGCCAAGACGATTAATTGCATGAACCTCCAGCTGAACGCCGAGCCGTGCAACGAGTGCGAGTCTTGCAAGGCGTTCAATGGCGGCCGTTCCCTGACCATCCACGAGTTGGATGCCGCCTCCAACAACAGTGTGGACGACATCCGGGGCCTGGTGGAGCAAGTGCGCATCCCGCCGCAAGTGGGGAAATACAGCGTCTACATCATCGACGAGGTGCACATGTTGAGTACTTCCGCTTTCAACGCTTTTTTGAAAACGCTGGAGGAACCGCCCGCCCACGCCATTTTCATCCTTGCCACGACGGAGAAGCACAAGATATTGCCCACCATCCTTTCCCGTTGCCAGATTTACGACTTCAACCGCATAAAGGTGTCTGACACCATCGACTATTTGAAGCGCATCGCCGCCAAAGAAGGCGTCCGGGCCGAGGAAGAGGCGTTGAACGTCATTGCCCAAAAGGCCGACGGCGCCATGCGCGACGCTTTGTCAATATTCGATCAGGTGGTCAGTTTCTGTGGGAAAGACCTCACTTACGAGAAGGTGATAGAGGATTTGAACGTGCTGGATTATGAGTACTATTTCAAATTGACAGACTTTTTCAACGAAGGCAAGGTGGCTGACTCTTTCCTCCTGTTCGACGAAATTATGAGCAAGGGATTCGACGGCGGCAATTTTCTGAGCGGGTTGGGCAGGCATTTCCGTGACCTGTTGGTGGCCCGCGAGCCGGTCACGGTGCAGCTTCTGGAAGTGAGCGCCTCCATCCGCGAGCGTTATCTGCGACAGGCGCAGTCGCTCACCCCCGATTTCATTTACGACGCGCTCAAAATCGTGGAACAATGCGAGATGGAATACCGCGCCCGTGTGGAGAAGCGTCTTTGCGTGGAAATCATGCTTATCCGTCTTTGCCAGATTAACGAGTTAAAAAAAAAAGCCTTAGCGTAGAGGATACTCCCGCCCTGTTGAAGATTGACGACTTCAATGGAAAGTTCCA
>CALUHX010000095.1 GCA_944320555.1 uncultured Butyricimonas sp.
CTTGCAGAATTATCAAAGACTTTTATTGATTAAATAACTGAATAACAGTAAATAAAAATATTTTTAAGGGACGACTAGGTAGGGTGTAGCAAGGGTTCTGCTATTTGTCTGCTATTTGTCTCCTATTTGTTTGCTATTTGTTCACAAATACAAATCTTGTTTCAAACAAACTTCTCACCATTCTATAATCCCAAGCTACACCCTAGCTACCCGCCGGGAAGTAGCTACTTACCCGCGGGCTTCCTGCCGGGAAAAAGCTTGGGGAACGATTCAGTCTGACTTTCTTGCGGTTTGGGCTGGTTTTGACGATTTCCCATGCCCAAATTCCTGAAAGCCTTGCTGTGAACTAATTTGACTCATATTTCCCAATTTTGGCTTTTATGTTTATCTTTGCGAAAACAATTAATGGCATGAGTGTTATGACAAGAAAGGATATTGAAATAGAAGTGTGCGCCTATTCGGTGGAGTCGTGCCGCAACGCGTTGGCGGCGGGGGCGGACCGGGTGGAGTTGTGTGCGGGGATGTGGGATGGAGGGGTGACGCCTTCGGGCGGGATGATCCGGGAGGCGAAGCGTTGCGGGATACCGGTGTTTGTGATGATTCGTCCGCGGGGGGGGGATTTCCTGTACACGGAGGATGAGTTCGCCGTGATGCGCGAGGATGTGATGGAGGCCAAGCGGAACGGGGCGGACGGCGTGGTGACCGGGGTGTTGCTGGCCGACGGGAATGTCGACGTGGAGCGGACTCGGGAGTTGGCGCGCCTGGCGGCACCGTTGCCGGTGACGTTCCATCGGGCGATAGACATGACCCCTGACGTGGAGGAGGCTTTGGAGAGGGTGATTGCCGCCGGCTGCCGGAGGGTGTTGACATCCGGAGGGCGGAACACGGCAGTGGAGGGAATCGAGGGGTTGAGGCGGATGGCGAGGCGTGCGGCGGGACGCATCAAGGTGATGGCGGGAAGCGGGGTCAACGGCGGAAACGCGGGCATATTGCTGGAGGCGGGAGTGGACGCGTTGCATCTGAGCGGTCGGGCGAGTCGGGATAGCGGGATGGTTTTCCGCAACCCGGAGGTGTCGATGGGAGGGATGCCGGGGATTCCGGAGTATGAGCAGTATTACAGCGCCGTGGAGAAAGTGGCGGCGGTGGTGAGGGTTAAACGTAATTTCGAATAGTATGGAACGGACATTCGCGGAGAAACTGTTGGGGGCGGAGCACGGGAGCATTGTGGTGCGTCGGCCCGACTTTGTGATGAGTCATGACAATTCGGCCCGCGTGCGGCGTGTTTTCGAACGCATGGAAGGGACCGACGTGTGCGATCCGGAGCAATTGGTGGTGGTTCTGGACGGGAAAGTGGCGGGAATAACCAGCGAGTTGGCGGCGGAATACGCAGCGATTCGGGATTTCGTCAAGGAGCAGGGGGTGAAGCATTTTTACGACAGGGAGCGGGGGATTTGCCATCAATTGTTGGCGGAGCTGGTGAGGCCGGGAATGTTCGTGGTGGGGAGTGACAGTCATACTTCGACGGCGGGAGCGTTCAACACGTTCGCTTTCGGGGTGAACAAGACGGAGACTGCGGTGGCGTGGAAGACGGGACGGGTGTGGTGCCGGGTGCCGGAGTCGATAAAGGTGGTGTTGAAGGGCCGTCTGGCAGACGGCGTGACCGCCAAGGATTTGGCTTTGTGGATAATGGGTTTGCTGCGGGGGATGAATGTGAACGGACAGTTTGTGGAGTATCATGGCGAGGGGGTGGCCACGTTGTCGATGGCGGACAGGATGACCGTGGCCAACATCTCGTCGGAAATGGGGGTGGTCGGCGCGGTTTTCCCGCCGGACGACGTGTTGGCCGATTATTACGGGCAACCGGCGGTGAGGGGCGTGTGGGCGGACAACGAGGCCGTGTACGCCCGTTACGTGGAGGTGGATTTGTCGAGCGTGTTTCCTGTCGCATACGACGCGGGAAGGGACCGGATTTTCGGCGTGAACGAATTGGGGGCGCTGGAGGTGCAGCAGGGAGTGGTGGGAGGATGCGCAAGCGGACGGATGGAAGATTTGCGGCAGGTGGCCATGGTGTTGGATGGAGAGCATCTAGCTTCCGGTTTCCAGTTGTATGTGGTGCCCGCGTCGAGGGAGATTTATTTCGAGGCATTGGAGGAGGGGTTGATTGACAAGATAACCCGCGCCGGGGCTATCGTTTTGGGAAGCGGTTGCGGGCCTTGCGTGGGAATCAGTCACGTGGCGGCGGCGGGCAACAGCCGGATGATTTCAACGATGAACACCCGTTTCGCGATGGACGTGCCAGGCGACGGAATCGGGCGGATTGTGGCCTCTCCGTTGACAGTGGCGATGACGGCTTTGCGGGGCAGGCTGTCGACGATGGTCAATTTCGAGGGGGCGCTCTATCCGAGGCGGGAACGCATGGTGGAGCATTCCCGGCTGGAAGAGTACGATTATCGGCGCAGCGACGGGGTTTGGAATTATTCGGACATAGACAACATATCGACGGAGCAACTGTTCGCCGAACGACTGACGTATAAAATCGCAAGTCACGAGACGGATCGCATCCGTCCGTATCTTTTGGGCGGTTTGGACGAGCATTTCGCCCGGGAGGCGCAGCCGGGAGACATTGTGGTGGTAGGGGAGAATTTCGGTTGCGGGCGTTTGACCAAGCACGGCGTGACGGGGCTGGTCGCGGCGGGAGTGAAGTTAATCATAGCGAAATCGGTGAACAGGGAGTTTTTCCGCATGGCGATGAACCACGGGTTGCGAATCGTGATTGCCTGGGATGTGGCCAAGGCTTACACTTCGAGGGACCATCTGGGCGTGGATTGGGAGAAACGGGTGTTGCGCCTGAACAATCAGGAGTATCCTTTGCCTTCCGAGGACATCGAGTTCACGGAAATGATGGAAAAAGGAGGACTCCTGAAAGCGTTTGTCTGACAGGCGCGCGGTTAAAAGAGAGGAATATGGTATATGAGGCCCAGGGAGAGGCGCGTCGCGGAGTAGTCGCAGGCGGGAGCGAGCTCCCGGGATTTCGGAGTGAAACGGTACGAGCGTCCGAGGTAGGCGAGATAGAAACGGAGGTTCTCGCCGAAGGGGTAGTATTCCACACCGCCGAAGTAGCCCCAGGATGTGCGGTACTTGCCTTTAGGAACGTTGCTTGAAGCCTTGTGGATGAAAGCATTCTCGTACATGCCTTTGGCGAAGATGTTCCAACGCGGCGAGAGGTGGCAGTTGAGTTTGGCGACCCATGACTCATAGCGGACGTTCCGCACGCAACGCGCGGCCCCGTTTTCTTCGGGGGACAATAAAGAAGTGAGTATGCCCCTGCTGTCGAGTTCCTCGTCGGACAAATAGAAATCGAGATACATGTCGAAATTGCCGAGGATGAGTTGGTTTCCGAGAGCATAGAAATAGTTACAGTGGTTTTCCGCCTGGTTGAGAAGAGAGAAGGACCAGCGGACGCGCAATTGGTCGCGCCAGAAGCTGCCGTTCCAGTTGAGCGTGTAGGCAAGGGGGGCCCTGCTTTCGCGGACGTCCTCGGGAAGGGTGCCGTAGACGGACTCCATGGAGCCGCACCGGCTGTTCAATACTTGCGCCTGCAATTGCTGGGAGGGAGAAAGCTGCCATGAGAATGTCACGCCTGTCATGAAATCGAATATCATGTAGTCGCACATGTCGCTGTATTGGTAAATCTCAATCGGGTCGAGGTCGTATTCAAATCCGCCGTAAGCGGCTCCTTGTTTGCCGATGGTGAGGCTCTTGTCGTCGGAGAGCGCGACTCTTATCCATGCGCAGTCGATGGAAGCGGGGAGGTTGTCGAGGGCTTCCGGAGTGTTGCTTTTGTTGAGCCGCTGGCGCCATTGGTAAGAGAGCCAGGGAAGAAGGCTTCCTTTCGCTTCGATGCGGGCTTGGTTCATTTTGAACGCCGCACGGGTGAAGTCGTCGTTTGTCCAATAGCCGTCGAACGAGCCGTTCAAGTGCAGCAGTAGATGGAACTTGTCGCTTTTTTGCTCGATGTTCGCAATCCGTTCGACAAGCGTCGGACGGGAGAGCGTGTCAGATGTCGTTACGGGAGAAACCGAGGCGCGGAGGGACAACGCGCATGCGATTGTCAGCGCCGCAGTGCTAAGGATGGGTTTTTTCATGATATCGTGTGAGGCCACATAAATAAATGACCGGCAAGGCATAATAATGTAGGCTTGCCGGTCATTGTCAATATTATTTGGATTCGCTTTCGGCTTCTTGAATCATCTTAGCGCTTGCCGTGATGTAAATCTCCACCCGGCGATTTTGGGCGCGTCCGGCTTCCGTGCTGTTGTCGGCCACGGGCACGTCAAAAGCGAGTCCCTCGGTGGTGAGGCGGCCACGCTCGATGCCGTTCCCCACGAGGAAGTTGGCCACCGCCTCGGCCCGCTGGGTCGATACCCGTTCGTTGACTTCCCGGGTGCCCGTATTGTCCGTGTGGCCGTAGATGGTGACGTCCGTGTCGGGAGAATTCTTTAAGGATTGGGCGAACTTGGTCAACGCCTCGCGGGCGGATGCGCTCAGTTCGCTGGAGTTCGTGGCGAAAAGAATGCCGTTGTCAAAGGTCACTTTGATGGCTTGCAGGTTGTTGGCATCGGTGACGGTCTCCACTTTGGCGCCTTCGATGGCTTCCAACTCTTTTTTCTGTTTGTCCATCTTTTTGCCGATAAGCGCTCCGGCTCCGGCTCCCACAGCGACTCCGATGGCGGCACCGATGGCGGCACCTTTCCCTTTTCCGGCCAGGGCTCCAATGCCGGCGCCCAACGCAGCCCCACCGCCCGCTCCGATGGCGGCACCTTTACCTGTGTAACTCATCGACGCGCATCCGGAAAACACGATGCTCGCACTTAAGAATAGCATTGAGAATAAATAGTTCTTTTTCATAGGCGTATTTATATTACTGTCGTTTTTCTGTCAGACAAAGGTAACATTAATGTTAGAGATTTTGTGTCAAAAAGAAGAAAAAAACGGGGAGGAAGATGTGAACGGTGTCGTTGTCCGGATGTTAAAACACCTCCCCCGAAAGCAGGGGAGGTGGTGACAAAGGCGACGAAAGGACGCGGTCGGATGTTCCGCACACCCCGTCGCATGTTCGTATGTGTGATTAAAACATCGGCAATTGGTAGATAAATCCGATGGACAAGCGTTGGGTGTCATAGTTGTTGAACCCCGCGGCGCGGTCCGTGAAGTCGTAGGAACGGCCCACGAACGTGCAGAAGAAATGCAGATTGCTGTCCTCCAGCGGATAGTATTCCACTCCGGCGAAATAGCCATAGGCCGTGCGGTATTTGCCTTCTTCGAAGCCTGCCGTGTCGTCGGACAAGGAGGCAGTCTCGTACATTCCTTTCACGAAAGCGTTCCAACGTGGAGCGAAACGGTAGTTGAACTTGGCCACCAGCGACATGTATTGGGCGTTGAACATCTTGTGTCCATTCTGTTCGCCCAGCAGATTGGTGATGATTCCCTTGCGGTCGATGTCCTCGCTGGAATACATGAAGTCGAAATACATGTTGAAGTCGCCAAGGGTCAGTTTGTTGCCCAAAGCGTAATAGTACATTTGTTTCTCCGCGGCCTCGGTCATCACGGACGCTGACCAACGGGTCTGGAATGTGCCGTCGCCGAAGTTTCCGTTCCAGTTCAATGTGTAGAGAAGCGGGGCGCGTCCGTCCTTCACTCCGTCGGCGGCGATGTCTCCGTAAGTGTCCTCCACCGAGCCGTTGCGGCTGTCGAGAATCTGGAACTGCAATTGGTGGTTGTCGCACATTTGCCATGCGATGTTCAGACCGGTCATGAAGTTGCTCATGTACTCAATCATGTCGCAGTACTCATATATCTCGATGGGGTTGAGGTCAAATTCGATGCCTCCGTAAGAGGCGCATTGCTTTCCGGCAAAGAAGGAAAACTTGTCGCTCAGCCGGACTCCGATTCCGGCGATGTCCACGGAGGTCGGCATGTTGTCGATGGCTCCGCTGCCGTCATTGCCCCGGTTCAGGCGTTGACGCCACCTGTAGGAGAGCCACGGCGTGACATTGCCTTTGGCCTCGATGCGGAACTGGTTCATGTTGAACGCGGCCTCGCTCAATCCGTCGTAGCCGTTGTTGTAATTGAACTTCATGTTGAACGCTCCCTGCATGTTCAGATAGAAATGAAACCAGTCCATTTTCTGCTCCACTTTCGTGACCCGCTCAAAGAGCGACTTCTCGCTCGTGTTGGCGGCTTGCTGGGCCTTCAATCCTTGGGCGCAGCCCAGGACGATGAGGAATATGGCTAACTTTTTCATGTTTTTTGCCTTAAAAGTGATTAATACTCATTGAAATATTCTTGAATGGTCTTCCAGTCGTTCGTCTTCAGCAAGGCGAGCTGCAACAAGATGCGGGCCTTTTGGGGGTTGAGTTCCTGGGAAGCGATGAATTGGTATTTGTTGTCGTCAACCTCGGCGTCCAACGTGGTCGGTCCTGTCGGCACACGGCTCGAGCGCACCACCAACACGCCTTTTTCTCGGGCGTTAATCAGCTCGGGGAACACGTTCTTGTGGATGTTGCCGTTCCCCAGGCCGGCATGGATAATGCCTTTGTATCCCTTTTCAACCATCATTTTCACCACGTCGCCCTCCATGTTGGAGTAGCTGTACACAATGCCTACCTTCGGCAGTTTTGTCACGTTCGTCACGTCGAACACGGACCGGGTCGTGTGCTTCTTCAGACTTTCGTGGGTATAGAACGCCTTTCCGTTGTAAATGTACCCCAAGGCGCCGTCGGTCGGAGCCTGGAAGGTTTCCACGGAAACCGTGTTGGTCTTCAACGCGCTGTGCGCTCCCACGATAATCCCGTTCATGGCAATCATCACGCCCTTGCCCACGGACTCCTTGGCGGCGGCCACAACGACGGCGTTGTACAGGTTAAGCGGCCCGTCCGCGCTCATGGCCGTGGAAGGACGCATGGCGCCCACCAGCACGACAGGTTTGTCGCTCTTCACCGTAAGATTCAAGAAATAGGCGGTCTCCTCCATCGTGTCGGTCCCGTGGGTGATGACGATGCCGTCGATGTCGTCTCGGGCCAGCAGCTCATTGATTCGCTTCGCCAGCGTCAGCCACACGTCGTCCGTCATGTCCTGTGAGCCGATGTTCACGATTTGCTCGCCTGTCACGTTCGCTATCTGTTCAATCTCCGGAACGGCGGAAATCAACGTTCCGATGGCCACTTGCCCAGCCTTGTAATTGGTTTGGGTATTAGAACTCCCCGTTCCCGTGCCGGCGATGGTCCCGCCTGTCGCCAGAATGTGAATGTTCGGCAACATTCGCTTCTCCTGCGTCAGTCCCGCGTTGCCCGCCATGTCCTGTGAGCCGATGTTCACGATTTGCTCGTCTGTCGCGTTCGCTGTCTGTTCTGTCTCCTGAACGGTGGGAATGTTCGGCTGCTTTTGGGCGAACACCGCGCCCGTGGCGAATAGCATCAAAGCCACGATGAAACCAAATTTTCTCAGTGTTTTCATAACGTTTAAATTTAAGTGATTAGTGAATAGTTTGTTTTTATTGTCGTGTCAATACATTTGAATGAGCAACAGGCCGAGGGCGACGGCCACGACCGTCGCAATCAGTCCCGGCATCATGAAAGAGTGGTTCAGAATATACTTGCCGATGCGGGTCGTTCCCGTCCGGTCGAAGTTGATGGCAGCCACCACGGTCGGGTAGTTCGGAATGAAGAAATAGCCGTTCACCGCCGGGAACATCGCTATCAGCATGTAGGGGGAGATGCCCAACGCTATGCCGAGGGGCACCAGCGCCCGCACCGTGGCCGCCTGGCTGTAGAGCAGGATGGACATCACGAACAACGCTATCCCGAACAGCCACGGCATTTGCCGCACGATTTCCTCGATGGAGGCCTTCAGTTCCGTCATGTTGCCTTGCAGGAAAGTGTCGCCCATCCACGCGATACCGAAAATCGCCACCACCGCCTGCATCCCCGCCGAGAACACCGACCCCTGGGCCGCCTTCAGGCCTCCCGTGCGCGTGAGCAGCAGAATCAGCGCGGCGACCGACAACATCAATATCTCTATGATTGAGGGCATCTCCAGCAGCACCTTTTGCCCGTCCACCATGTATGAGGGCCGCAGGCTCTCGATGGAGCCGAAAAGCACGATGAACACTGTCGCCACGACAAACACGATGACGGACAGTTTCGCCTTCCTCATATCCGCCACGTCCGCAGTCTCGTGGCGCGCCTTGTTGAACTCACCGGCGGCCAGCCGCTTCTGGTACTCCGGGTCGTCGACCAGTTCCTTGCCCACCCGCATGGAGTAAAAGGCCCCTACCAGCACTCCGACGAGCGTGGCGGGAATGGAAATCTTCAGGATGTCGAACAGTGTGATGTCAAAACCGGCCAACATGCCCAGCAGCGCCACCGTCGCCGCCGATATCGGACTGGCCGTGATGGCTTGTTGCGAGGCGATGACCGCGATGCCCATCGGGCGTTCCGGCCTGATTTTAGTCTCCGTCGCCACTTCCGCGATTACCGGAAGCACCGAATAGGCCACGTGGCCCGTCCCCGCGATGAACGTGAACGTGTAAGTCACCAATGGCGCCAGCAACGTCACGTGTTGGGGGTTCTTCCTCAACAGCCGCTCGGCCACCTTTACCATCAAGTCCAAGCCTCCGGCCGCTTGCATGCACGCCGCCGCCGAGATGACGGCCACAATCATCAGCATCACGTCGATGGGCGGCGCCGTCGGTTGCAGGCCGAACACGAAGGTGAGAATCCCCAGTCCGATGCCTCCCATGACACCCAGTCCGATACCGCCGATTCTTGCTCCGATGATGATTGCCGTCAAAACGAATAGAAGTTGTAAAATCATAGTCTCCAGTATTTAGATGTTAGGGTTCAATTTTTCTCTTCTTGTCGGCGGCGCGGCCCTGTCAAAACGGCTTTTTCATCTCCCTTCCTTCGGGATGCTCCGTTCGCCCCGGAGAGGCGTCGCACGGTCGCTGTCAATGAGCCGGATGCCATTTCCTCCCTGCGGGATGCGGCGTCGAAGCCGCCGGAGGGGTACGATTGCGCTGTTTTCACATAGTCGTCCGCCCGTTTTTTTTAGCATTTCTTGTCTTTATTATTGCAAAATTTAAGCCAAGTTGTTTCTTTTGCGGTGAAAAACATTTGCTTATGAACGATTTGTATTGGTTTAATCCTGATAATGAGATGTCTGTGGCGAACGGAGGGGCGAGCTACACGCTCCCGGGCAACATTGCCGCCATGGCGGACGACCTGTCATTTCTTCCGGCCTGCCTTGCCGCCGACGGCGACTTCGTGCTGGTGCCGGAGCCTGTGGACGCGTTCTTCCTCGACCGCTTCCGGGACTTGTTCCGCAAGGACGTGCGCCCCGTCCTCCGCGCTGACCTTTCCACACTGGCGTTCGGCCGCGTGTTGCCCTGGGGGTGGAGCCCGCGCGCCCACCGCGTCCTCGCCCCTGCCGTGGCCAACGCCTCTCCGGCTTTCCGGCGGAGCCCCGCGGCCGTGTGGGACGACACCTGCCGCGACCTCCGCAGCCGCGTCCGCGCCCTCGACTGTCTGCGGTTGCTGCGCGGCCGCCTGGACATGCCTTGCCTCGCCGACCTTCCCGCCGTCTGCGGAAGCCTGGAGGAGGTGCGCCGCCTTGCCGCCGTCCGCCCCGTCGTCGTCAAGGCCCCCTGGTCCTCCTCGGGGCGCGGGGTGCTCATGCTCCGCTGCGGGCCGCTTTCCGCCAAGGAGGAGCAAATCGTCGGGGGTGTCCTCCGCCGCCAGGGGTTCGTCATGGTGGAGCCGCGCTTGCGCCGCCTGCTCGACTTCGCCATGGAGTTCGAGCTTTCCTCCGCGGGTGCGGCGGAGTGCCTCGGACTCTCCGTCTTCTTCACCGGCGACGGGGGCGGCTACGAGGGCAACCTCGTGGCCGCGCAGCCCTTGCTCCGCGCCCGCCTTGCCGCCATCCTGCCCGACGTCTCCCTGCTGGACGGCGTCCGCGGGGCGTTGACGGAAGTCCTCCCCTTGCTGTTCAAGGGCAAGTACGAGGGTCCCCTCGGCGTGGACATGATGGTGTACGAGGATTCCGACGGCCGGCCGCTCGTGCAGCCCTGCGTCGAAATCAATCTCCGCCACACGATGGGCCTTCTCGCCCTCCGCCTTGCCGCCTCGCTCGCCCCCGGCGGAGAGGGCCTTTTCCGCATCCGCTATTCCCGCGAGCCGGGAGTCCTTGCCCGCCTCGCGGCGGAACGGCGCACCGCCGCTCCCCTCCGCGTGGAAAACGGCCTCCTCCGCTCCGGTTGTCTCGCCCTTACCCCCGTCGGCGAGGACACCCGCTTCGCCGCCGAGCTTTTTGTTGTTCATGAGCAGTAGTCTTTTTGTGTTGGCTGCTGATTTTGTCGAAAAAAGAGAATGTTATTGTTGAATTGAATAATATTATATAGTCGTCCCTTAAAAATATTTTTATTTACTGTTATTCAGTTATTTAATCAATAAAAGTCTTTGATAATTCT